>NZ_VPCH01000012.1:0-42183 GCF_013418285.1 Acinetobacter sp. YH12152 | reverse complement strand
GCGAGCCGGGTACTATTGTAGAAGTGAAAGATCAAGACGGCAAAATCATTGGCACAGGTACAGTGGATTCATCAGGGAATTTTGATGTTGAACTTAAAGATCCATTAACCAATGGTGAAACTGTTGATGTTACTGTGACAGATAAAGTAGGCAATGAGTCAGAACCGACAGAAGCGACTGCAAAAGACACCACCAAACCTGATGCACCTAAAGATGTGGTGGTTACCGATGATGGTGAGCACGCCACAGGTAAAGGCGAGCCGGGTACTATTGTAGAAGTGAAAGATCAAGACGGCAAAATCATTGGCACAGGTACAGTGGATTCATCAGGGAATTTTGATGTTGAACTTAAAGATCCATTAACCAATGGTGAAACTGTTGATGTGACTGTGACAGATAAAGCAGGCAATGAGTCAGAACCGACAGAAGCGACTGCAAAAGACACCACCAAACCTGATGCGCCTAATGCAACTTTAAATGCAGACGGCACAGTAGTAACGGGTAAAACTGAGCCGGGTGCAAAAGTTGAAGTCCGTGATGAAAATGGCAAATTAATTGGTTCAGGAACTGCGAATAGTCTAGGTGAGTTTGAAATCCTTGTATCGCCAGCAGTGACCGATGGTGAAACTGCCAAAGTGACAGCGAAAGATGCAGCTGGAAATACTTCTGATCCAACAACCGTTACTGGTGGTAAGGATACTTTAAAACCAGCATCGCCTGACGCAACATTAAATGAAGACGGCACAGTAGTAACGGGTAAAACTGAGCCGGGTGCAAAAGTTGAAGTTCGTGATGAAAATGGCAAATTAATTGGTTCAGGAACAGCAAACAGTCTCGGTGACTTTGAAATCCCTGTATCACCTGCAGTAACCGATAGTGAAACTGCCCAAGTGACAGCGAAAGATGCAGCAGGAAATACTTCTGATCCAACTACCGTAACAGGTGGTAAAGATACTTTAAAACCAGCATCGCCTGACGCAACATTAAATGCAGACGGCACAGCAGTAACGGGTAAAACTGAGCCGGGTGCAAAAGTTGAAGTTCGTGATGAAAATGGCAAATTAATTGGTTCAGGAACAGCAAACAGTCTCGGTGACTTTGAAATCCCTGTATCGCCTGCAGTAACCGATGGTGAAACTGCCAAAGTGACAGCGAAAGATTCAGCAGGAAATACCTCTGATCCAACTACCGTGACAGGTGGTAAAGATACGACCAAACCTGATGCGCCTAAAGATGTGGTGATTACTGATGATGGTGAACATGTCACAGGTAAAGGTGAGCCGGGTACTATTGTAGAAGTGAAAGATCAAGACGGCAAAATCATTGGCACAGGTACAGTGGATTCATCAGGCAATTTTGATGTTGAACTTAAAGATCCATTAACCAATGGTGAGACTGTTGATGTCACTGTGACAGACAAAGCAGGCAATGAGTCAGAACCGACAGAAGCTACTGCAAAAGATACTACGAAGCCCGATGCACCTAATGCAACATTAAATGCAGATGGCACGGTAGTAACGGGTAAAACTGAGCCAGGTGCAAAAGTTGAAGTTCGTGATGAAAATGGCAAATTAATTGGTTCAGGAACTGCGAATAGTCTAGGTGAGTTTGAAATCCTTGTATCGCCAGCAGTGACCGATGGTGAAACTGCCAAAGTGACAGCGAAAGATGCAGCTGGAAATACTTCTGATCCAACAACCGTGATTGGTGCAAAAGATACGATTAATCCTGAAATATCTATTGAAGATACAACTTTAACTCAGGATTCAATGCCTACATTTAAAGGTAAAACAGAAGTTGGCACTGACGTTAGCGTTGTTATCAGAGATAATAATGGAAAAATTGTTGATCAAGGCGATGCTAAGGTCATCGGTGATCAGTGGAGTTATCGTGCTGATAAAACCCTGATTGATGGAGAATACTCAGTTGAGGCCATTGCTACAGATGCTGCTGGTAATACCGGTCGTGCCACAGACACATCATTTACAATAGATGCTACAGCGCCAATTGTCACGATTGACGATTTTAAAGAACCTAATTTTACAGGTACAGTGAATGAAGATGCGAATCTTCAAGTCCAAGTACAAGATTCAAATGGCAAGGATATTCCTGGTACGACAACGGTAAAAGATGGTGCTTGGACATTTACTCCAGATTCACCTGTTGCCGAAGCTGATTATACAGTGACTGTGACTGCAACTGATGCTGCGGGTAATCAACAGATAGAAACTGGAACGGTTAATACCACTTTACCGACGGTCGATATTGATGATTTATTTGGTACATCGAATTTTGCTGCAGCATTTTCTCGTGTCAGCACATTAAGCGTGCCTGCAAACGTTCCGCAGACCAATCAAACGAAGCCAACATTCTCAGGAACTTCGACCAAAAGTGTAGAAGTGACGGTTTACCTGCGCGATGCCAATAATAAAGTTATCGATTCAGGACTAGCGAAACTCGACACCGCTACAGGTAAATGGACCTACACGCCAGCGAATGAATTGCTCGAAGGCTATTATGTACTTGAAGCTGTATCTAAAGATGCAGCCGGTAATATCAGTAGCCCAGCATCTAAAACCTTCGTGATTGATATCACTGATCCAGTAATTGAAATCCAAAATGCAGTACTCACCAGTGATGTAACTCCTGATGTAAAAGGCAAAACTGAAATTGGTTCTACCGTGACGGTTACAGTTAAAAAGCCGAACGGAGATGTTATCGAGACTGGTACCGCGACAGTGGATGCGAAAGGTGATTGGAGCTATAGCGTTAAGGCAAATTTAACGGATGGTGCATACCAAGTTACTGCTAATGCAAAAGACAAAGCTGGCAACATCAGTGATGATGTGAATACCCAAGTGACTGTGGATAGCACAGCACCAAAAGCGACGATTACGATTGCGGATAATGGCGATGTGAAAATCAGCTTCAGTGAAAAAGTGGTCGGTTTTGATGCAGACGATATACAAGTTTCTGGTGGCAAACTCAAAGACTTGGCACAACAAGCCGATGGTAGTTGGACTGCTCAAGTTGTGGCGAATGGCAACGACGGTAGTGCAGCGACCGTGAAACTCGATATTGCTGCAGGTGGCTATAGCGATGCGGCAGGCAATGCCGGTCAAGCAGCGACAGTTTCGCACAGCGTGGCAAGTATCGATAGCACAGCACCAAAAGCGACGATTACGATTGCGGATAATGGTGATGTGAAAATCAGCTTCAGTGAAAAAGTGGTTGGCTTTGATGCAGACGATGTGCAGGTCACTGGTGGCAAACTCAAAGACTTGGCACAACAAGCCGATGGCAGTTGGACTGCTAAAGTTGTGGCGAATGGCAACGACGGCAGTGCAGCAATCGTTAAAGTCGATATTGCGGCAGGTAGCTATAGCGATGCAGCAGGCAATGCCGGTCAAGCAGCAACAGCTTCACACAGTGTGGCAAGTATCGATAGCACAGCACCAAAAGCAACGATTACGATTTCCGACAATGGTGATGTGAAGATCAGCTTTAGTGAAAAAGTGGTCGGTTTTGATGCAGACGATGTACAGGTCACAGGCGGCAAACTGACAGACTTAGCACAACAGGCTGATGGCAGTTGGACTGCTAAAGTCGTGGCGAATGGCAACGATGGTAGTGCTGCGACCGTGAAACTGGATATTGCTGCAGGCAGTTATAGCGATACAGCAGGTAATGCCGGTCAAGCAGCAACAGCTTCGCATAGCGTGGCAAGTGTCGATAATACAGCACCAACAATCACTATCGATGATCTAATCATTACAAATGATCAAACGCCAACGGTCAGCGGAGAAACCGAGCCGGGTGCATCGGTCTATGTATATATTAAAGACTTTGCAGGCGTGGTGAAATTTGAAGGTCAAGCAAGTGTATTTGCAGATGGCGCATGGACATTTACACCTCCTCGTAATTTAGATGATGGCGAATATACGGCTGTTGCGATTGCAACGGACAAAGCAGGTAATACAGCTGAAGCAAATGATGGATTTGAAATTGATACGACTCCGCCAACTGTTGATATTGATGATTTTGATTTCTTTGCAGCTCCAGCAGTGGCTCCACTCGCTACATTTGCTATGCGAGCGACGACGTTATCCACACCGTCTATTCCACAGACCAACAACAATAAACAGACCTTCTCGGGCACATCGAGCAAGAGTACTGAAGTTCAGATCAATATTTATGATGCTGAAAATAATTTATTGGATTCAGGCTTAGCGAAACTCGATACGGCAACAGGTAAGTGGACTTATACACCATCGGTTGCTTTACTTGAGGGATTATTAACCCTAGAAGCCATATCGAAAGATATCGCTGGTAATATCAGTGCGCCGTCAACGAAACAATTTATTGTTGATACTATTCCACCACTTATTGATATTCATGATGTTGGTGTTATTACAGATCCATCTCCAAGTTTTAGTGGAAAAACTGAAAAAGGTGTAACTGTTACCGTCAATGTGAAAGATCAACTTGGAAATGTTGTTGAAACAGGACAGGCACTTGTTGATGCTCAAGGCAACTGGAGTTACCAAGCAAAATCAAATTTGACAAATGGTCTCTATCATATTGAAGCGATTGCGAAAGATGCGGCTGGTAATTCAAGTCAAAAAGCAACGACAAGTACGACAATTGATAGCACTGCTGATGTCAGCATTGACGTTCAGGCAAACGCCGATGGTTCTGCAACGGTGACGGGTAAAACTGAACCGGGTGCAAGTGTTGAAATCACTACGCCAGACGGTCAAATCTATCCTGCAACGGTTGATGCCAACGGTCAATTCACAGCAACGATTCCAACACCTGCTGCGGAAGGTACATATACTGCAACGGCAACTGATCAAGCTGGAAATCAAGGTTCTGCAAAAGCAGATTTAGATGACCAAGTTGCACCGCAGATCGCTGATCTAGAAGTCGATGCAAATGCCGATGGTTCTGCAACGGTAACAGGTAAAACTGAACCGGGTGCAAGTGTTGAAATCACTACGCCAGACGGTCAAACCTATCCTGCAAGTGTAGATGCCAATGGTCAATTCACAGCAACGATTCCATCACCTGCTGCAGAAGGAACTTATACCGCAACGGCAACGGATAATGCTGGAAATCAAGGATCTGCAACAGCAGATCTAGATGACCAAGTTGCCCCGCAAATCGCTGATCTAGAAGTCGATGCAAATGCCGATGGTTCTGCAACGATAACAGGTAAAACTGAACCGGGTGCAAGTGTTGAAATTACTACGCCAGACGGTCAAACCTATCCTGCAAGTGTAGATGCCAATGGTCAATTCACAGCAACGATTCCATCACCTGCTGCGGAAGGAACTTATACCGCTACAGCAACTGATAATGCTGGAAATCAAGGTTCTGCAACGGCAGATCTAGATGACCAACTTGCGCCGCAAATCGATGATTTTAAAGTCTTATCAAATCCAGATGGCTCTGCAACCATTACAGGTAAAACTGAATCAGGTGCGAAAGTTTCAATAACTGATCCACAAGGCAAAGATCTGGATGTCACTGTCTATGCCGATGGTCATTTCATCGCACAAGTTCCTGCAACAGCAGCAGAAGGCACATATACAGCGACTGCTACAGATCAAGCAGGAAATCAAAGTTCTGCATCTGATGATTTAATAGATGCAACTGTGCCGGTAATTCCAACTGCGGAAGTGAACCAAAAAGATGGCTCTACTGTCTTTGGTAAAGCTCAACCGGGTTCAGAAGTGACGGTATATACATCTGATGCAAAGCAAAAGCTTGGGACGGCTGTAGCCGATGCAAATGGGGCATACAGCGTTCAACTTCAACCTGCTTTAGTGGATGGTGAGCAAGTAAAAGTCACGGCGAAAGATGTGGGCGGTGAATCAGCAGCAATCACAGCGCAAGCTCCAGATCTATTTGCCCCTGATGCACCGACAGCGAAAGTCAATGCAACAGGAACTGCTGTGGAAGGCGTGACCGAAGCTTTTGCCATTGTTACCGTGTACGGTGGTAGCAAAGGCACAACCCCATTGGGTACAGCGACTGCGGATGCCAATGGTCATTATCAAATTGCACTTGTACCTGCACTTGTGGATGGCGAGCAAGTGAAAGTGACCGCAAAAGATGCAGGTGGCGAATCCTTAGCTACACCAGCATTGGCACCAGACTTGTACGCACCAGCAACACCATTTGCAACTTTAGATAGTCGAGGTGCTGTGGTCACAGGTCATGCTGAAGCGGGTTCAGATATCACTGTGTATGCCGCCGATGCTAAAACCATTCTAGGCACAGCAATTGCTGATCTTGAAGGCAATTTCAAAGTTGTCTTACAGCCAGCAGTGACAGATGGCCAGCGCATTTTAGTGACTGCGAAAGATGATGGTGGTGAGTCTGCACCTCAAGAATTAATCGCGCCAACTGTTAGCATTCATGCAGCAGATAATTTGGTTAATGCCAACATCAACTTTGAATATCCAGTTGAAGAAGTTCGTACCAATAAACTATTCAACGTTTTTGATCTGATTAATATTGGTTCAAAAGTACACACAGGTTACTTCTCTATCGGAGATCAAGAAGTTGGTGAGGCAACGATCAGTGTACATACAGGTTCATTGATCAACCTGTTTGATAAAGCAGAAATGCGACTATTTGTGAAAAATACCGATGGTAGCTGGAAGCTGATCGCGTCGAATAAAGACTATGGTTTATTAGATTTTATCGGCATCTTTGGCGAAGAAACGGCTGTACGTGCGAAAAACTTACAATCGGGTGAATATAAGTTTGAGTTTGTCGGTGGTTCGGCTATTGGTCTTGCAACATCGGTCAGTGCAAATCTATCGTTGAAAGTGTTTGATACTTCAGTAGAACCAGAAGTGAGTCATGTAGAAGAAGCCAAAGGAAATGTCATCACAGATCATGATGCACTTTATGGTCAAGATGCTGTTCCTGCAGGTTCAATCGTCAATAGTATCAATGGCCAATTGATCAATGGTACGGCCACAGTCAAAGGGAACTATGGCACATTGACCATTCATCAAGATGGCTCGTATAGCTATAAACCGAAAGCTGATGTCACAGCGATTGGTAAGGCAGAAGTGTTTAGCTATTCCGTAGTTGATCCAGTTTCGGGCAAAGCAAGTAGTGCTGACCTGATTATTCACATTGGAACGCAAAGCGATTTGGCATTGAACTGGAATGCAGCGGAGCCAAAAGATCATGCAAGTACAGTTGTTGCTACTAACAATGTTGACATGATTGGTTTTGATGCATCGAATACCGTATCTACAGGTAATTCAAGTTCAATTAGCTACAGTTGGTCGATTGGATTTGGTGGGACGAAAGCAGGTTCGACCAAAATCACCGTTGCAGACGGTACGGTAGAGAACATCAAAGTTGACTTTGGTTCTTCACAACTGGTTTCATTACTGGGTAATACCACGATTAACGTCTACGACGAAAAAGGTAAATTAGTTGCGACTTCGGGTGCTTCAACAGTAGTTGATGTTATTGGTCTACTACCAAATGGTAATTCTGTCACGGTCACTGGATTGAAAGCAGGAACCTATACGATTCAAGCCGTAACCAATAAAGGCATAAGCTTGGGCGGCAGTGTATCAGCGGTCATTTCACGTAGCATTATTGACCTCGATAGCTTTACCGTAAAATCTGCTGCGAATGCAGCAACTAAAGGCAATTTATTAACCGATAATGATGGATTTGGTGTTGATACTGTCGCTTCAAAATATACAGATTTGTATGTGTCTAAAGATGGTGGCTTAACCTTTACCGAAGTGAGTTCTACGGGTACAACCATTACGGCGAAATATGGCGAAATGGTGGTGAAGTCAGATGGTAGCTACACCTACACTCTTAAAGATACGAATCTTACCTCAGGTGCAGCAGAACAGTTTACGTATAAACTGGTTGCACCAAATGGTGATATTTCAGCGGCAACCTTGACCATTAAAGCAGGTGTGAACTTCACAGGGAGTGTCGGTAACGATGAAATCACTAGCACTGCAGGCAATGATCAATTCAGCACCAAAGCGGGGATTGATACGGTTATTTATAAAGTATTGGATCAAGCAGATGCAACGGGTGGCAATGGACATGATACTTGGAATGACTTTAATGCGTCTGAAGGCGATAAAGTGAATATCAAAGCCTTGTTACAAGGTCAAAATGTCAATCAGTCGAATATTGATCAGTTTGTTTCGGTGAAATCTGATGGCAAGGGCAACACTGTGATCAGTATTGATCGTGATGGAACAGGGTCTAAATTTGGTGATAAAGTTGAATTACTCACTTTGAAAAATTCCGATGTGACTTTGCAAGACTTAATCGATCACAACCAATTACTGTACTAATCTGTCAAAATTAAGTATTAATCAAAGAGGACCTTCGGGTTCTCTTTTTTTTATGTGGCTCAAAGGAGATCAGATGAAGCAGAGTGATGAATTGGCAACGCAAATTTTGTCGGTCATTCAATTGATACCGCTGGCGAAGATTGCCACTTATGGACAAATTGCCAAATTAGCGGGTTTACCGAAGCATGCACGACTGGTTGGCTATGTACTTAAGCATCTAGATGCAACATCAACGATCCCATGGCATCGGGTGGTCAATGCTCAGGGAAAAATCAGCACGCAGCGTTGCAATGAAAAAGGTGAAAATATCCAGCAGTTGAAGCTGGCAGCCGAAAATGTCTTTGTGGTGAATGGACGCATCTCATTGAAACAATATCAATGGTTAGCTTAAAAAATCCTTGCCTTAAACTTAGAAATTTATTTTTATTATTGATGACGCAGTCAATAAAAAAAGCCCTCTAGGATCAGAAGGCTTTTTATTTCACGCTATAAATCTAATGGCTTATTTGCGCACAACCAAAACAGGAATGTCTGAAGCACCCAGTATGCTTTGAGCTACGCTGCCCAAGAAGAATTTTTTGATCCCTGTACGGCCATGTGAACCAATAATAATCAAGTCCGCATGTGTTTCTTCTGCAGCTTTAACCAGTTCAGTATGCACCACTTGACCTTCAAGTAAGCGAGTTTCAACAGTGACACCTTCAGTTGAAAATTTCGCTTTTGCTTCTTCAAGTGTATTTAAAATCGATGCACGAGCACGTTCAATTAAATCATTGGTTTGCGCTGCTGAAATATACTCTGCAGCAATATATGGATCGAGCGTCAGTACTTGAACCACAGTAATTTTACTGCCAAAAGTTTTTGCAAACTCGACAGCTTTAGCCACCGCAGCATAAGAAGTTTCTGAACCGTCCACTGGAACTAAAATATTATTTAAAGCCATTCTATTTCTCCTTATCTGATCAATTGAATTTGGATGGAAAAACCTGAAAAAAAGCGCTATTACATTGATCATAGTTTCATCATACGCTTTTTTATTTTGGAATAAAACCAAGTAAATTCATAAGGATATTGTGAATTTTGTAATAAAAATATTGCAAAAATATGGACTTGTCTTCACCATGCTTAGCGATAGCAAAAATGCTCAATAATGTAAGCAGCTATGTCTAGATTGTAAGACAATTTGGTGCTGAAAAATTGAGCCTAGATAATTCATCCAACAGCAGACATATTTTCAATCACACCGTTTCTCTTGCTCTGTCAGGGTAATATGCAACGCTTGTTGCTCAAGCAAGCTTAATTTATGCAAAGTATCTTCAGGAAAGATCTGTTTCTGTAGGCGTTGAATCTGTCGAGCGGATAAATACTGATTGGCACAATACATTGCAGCTTCATTGGCGCGAGCAACACTGACTAATTTCTCCTGATCATTGAAGTCGAGACGAATGATTGGTTGCTGTGCTCGGCTAAGTTGAGCCATGCTGCGTTTTTGTTGCATGCTTAATAAGGGCTGTTTATTAATCCAAGTCGCCACATCACGTCGCACGCCATTGTAGTCAACAAAAATAGGCGAGACGATTTGGCAGCCCGTTAATGTCATGACAGCAAGGCTGAGGGTCAGACAGGTTTTTTTTATCGAATTGAATTGCATGATAAAACTCTAATTTTTAATCAAAAAATATAGTAAATAGGGCTAAAAATAGCATAATTTGCTTAAATAGTAACATCTTGAACTTTGCTTGTTTAAACTCTGAACAATTGCAAACAAAAATGCTTGACGATAATGTGCGAAATCTAGATAATGCCACCACAGTTTACGGCTATGTAGCTCAGTTGGTTAGAGCACCGCACTCATAATGCGGGGGTCACAAGTTCAAGTCTCGTCATAGCCACCATTTTTATAGACCAAGCTCTCAGCTTGGTCTCTTTTTTTGTGCCTAGAAAAAGTCAAATAGATTGAAATAATTACTGCACTAATAAAATGATCTATTCACGGTGTTTATGTAGAAATAAAAGAGAACTCAAATCTTTAACTGCATTATTTGATGACCTAACTTTTGAAATACATCTCAATTATTTTTTATTTTTACTGCTACGTATTTTGCGCCTATAAAAAAAGCCCAGTGATAGAACTGGGCTTTTTGATTTGAATCGAGTAATTAGATACCCGGTTTCCAACCATTCACGATTGGGTAGCGTCGTTCACGGCTAAATGCACGTGAGCTGATACGTGGACCAATCGCACCTTGGCGACGTTTGTATTCGTTTAGATCAACCAAACGGATGACTTTTTTCACAATTTCAGCATCAAAACCTTTAGCAATGATGTCATCTTGGCTCATGTCTTCTTCGATATAGGCATATAAGATGGCATCCAATACTTCATATTCAGGTAGAGAGTCTTGGTCTTTCTGATCTGGACGAAGTTCCGCAGAAGGTGGGCGAGTAATCACACGTTCAGGGATCACTGGTGTTTCTGAAATGCTGTTACGGTATTTTGCTAGTTCAAATACAATCGTTTTATAAACGTCTTTAAGAACTGCAAAGCCACCGACCATGTCACCGTACAATGTACAGTAGCCAACAGATAATTCAGACTTGTTCCCTGTAGAAAGGACTAAATTGCCGAACTTGTTCGATAAGGCCATTAGCAACGTACCACGAGAACGCGCTTGTAGGTTTTCTTCAGTCGCATCAGTCGGTGCAGCGCCAAAGAAAGGGAATAAGGTTTGCATAAAGCCATTCACAATTGGATTGATTTCGGCAATACCAAAAGTTACGCCCATATTCTTGGCTTGTTCAGCAGCATCTTCAACGCTGATTTGCGCGGTATAGGTATATGGCATCATGACCGCTTGAACTTTATCGGCGCCAATCGCATCGGCAGCAATCGCTAAAGTTAATGCTGAGTCAATACCACCAGATAGACCTAAAATTACGCCAGGGAAGCCTGAACGTTGTACGTAGTCACGTGTTGCGATCACAAGGCTTTGGTAGATTTCAGCCATGGTATTTAATACAGGCGTGATTGCACCTGTTTTAAAGGCTTTTTGTTCAGCATCGTATTCTGCGATATATAGATCTTCAACAAAACTCGGTGCTTGCAATGCAACTTCACCTGAATTGTTCATTACAAAGCTTGTGCCATCAAAGACAAGATCGTCTTGACCGCCGACTTGGTTGCAGTAAACCAAATTGATGTTCAATTGTTTGGTCAATGCAGCCATGGTTTCAATGCGATGCTGTGGTTTACCAACTTCATAAGGTGAAGCATTCAACACCAAAGCGGTTTCAACATTTAACTGAGCAAGTTGTTGAACAGTTGGTAAGGCCCAAACATCTTCGCAAATCAACACACCAAACTTATGACCTAAATATTCAAAGACAAGGTGTTGATGACCTTCACTGAAATAACGTTTTTCATCAAAAACGCTATAGTTTGGAAGATTTTGTTTATTGTAAATCCCGAGAACTTGACCATTTTTCATGACAGCAGCAGAGTTGTAGCGCTGACCATCTTCAGTTTGATTTACAAAACCAAAGACTAAAACGATGTCCTTAATGCTCGCTAATTGTTCAAAAGCTTGCTGTGTACGTTTATTTAAACTTGGACGTAATAATAAATCTTCAGCAGGATAACCAACTGTAGAAAGTTCCGGAAAAACAATAATATCTGCGTTCTGTTCTTTTGCAACATTGGCTTGTTGAAGCATTTTTGCTGCGTTTGATTCTAGGTTACCAATATGCGGAGAGAACTGAGCAAGTGCAATTTTAAAACTATTCATTCCAACTAAATCCTATTCCTATAGGTGAATACACTTAACACACTGATTTGTATTATTGTGATTATTCAGCGAGTGTATTTAGATACGAAAAATACTGCCGAAAGGCGAAAACAAAACACCATCATCGTATGATAATTCACTTGTTTTGATGCAAAGCAAAAAAATAAGGTGAGCCTATTTTATCTGAATTTAAGCGAGATACTAGAGGTATTCATAGCTTTTAAAAGCCTAGCTGAGCTTATGTGCCATAAAGTAAATATTAATGCTGTTTTTTTGTACTCAAAATAGCGTCAATGGTCGAGCACTAGTGTGAAATAGAATGATCAGGCGATATTCAATTTTATCTAAAAATATTCGCTACAGAGCATGGAAGCTTTATAGCTCAATTTGATGAACAAGTTCAGGATATAAAATAATATTTTTAATTCGCTTTAAATAGATGTCACGTGCAATGTCACCTTGTTGCTCAATGTTGTAGTCAAAAAATGCCTTGTGTGCTTTGAGGGTATAGCGGTATGGATTATATTTTTTAAAACTGAAGAAATACGCCATCTGCAAAATAGCACCCCGACCCAAAACATTGATCTGTTGCTGGTATTGATAAACATGGGCCATTTCATGAATAAACAGGGCACGATATCCTAAAGACGCTTTGGCATAGTCCGCTTTAAACAGTAAATTTCGTGCATGGATATACCCCTGAGGCGCCATGACCACATGCGCCGATTGCCAAGGCAAAAAAGGGTGATTCATCACTTTCACTTGCTCATATTGAATCAAATCACCAAACACACTGCGACACATGGATATTTCACCTGCCGTGAGGGATCGATATTTAAAACCTTCAAGTTTTAATAGTCGAATGAGTGTGTGAAAAAAGGGCAACATGATGAAAGGTGTCTAAATCTCTAAAGGGATGTGCAGTTTAACTATAACCTGAAAAAAAGATATCGCACTGTTGCGCTGTATTTAAAAAGCGATATTTTTGCATCTGCTACAGCGAAAAATCGGTTAGGGCGTTACAATTTAGTTTTCGGTCAAACAGATAGTCAGATGCAAGCACGGATCAATACTTTAATTTCTGAAATCAGCAAAAATATGTATGAACGTGAGCAGATTATTGCTTTGAGTTTGTTGGCTGGTGTTGCGGGTATGAATACCTTTTTATATGGTTTGCCCGGCACTGCAAAAAGTTTGATTTCACGTCGAATCGCCTCTGCTTTTGAGGTCCATGACTATTTTGAATATTTGATGAATCGTTTCAGTACGCCTGAAGAAATTTTTGGACCGGTATCGATCAAAGCCTTAAAAGAAGATCAATACATTCGTAAAACAGAACATTATTTACCACGGGCAGATTTTGCATTTTTAGATGAAATTTGGAAAGCCAGCCCTGCGATTTTAAATACTTTACTGACCTTGGTGAATGAGCGGAGTTTTAAAAATGGTGACATTGTCCAAAAAGTTCCATTGAATGTTTTGGTCAGTGCATCGAATGAAATTCCCGAACCAAATCAAGGTCTAGATGCCTTGTATGATCGTTTTATTTTGCGCTTAGAAGTGCCGCCGATTGCTGTTGCAGAAAACTTTCATGCACTATTACAGGCCAAGCCGAGTCAAGTCAGTGTTGAAGTCGATGCGACCTTAAAAATAAAAAAAGCCGAGTTGCAAGATTGGCGGGAACAGATATATCAGGTGGAATTACCCGCTTCGATTTTAAATCTGTTTGATCAACTTAAAACTCGACTCAACCATAACTTTGAAGATCACGTGGTCTATGTCTCTGACCGTCGTTGGCAACGTGTGGCTTATTTAGTCAAAGCCTGTGCATTTTTAAATGATCGTCCATCAGTGATTTTGAGTGATCTATTAATTTTAAAACATTGCTTATGGAATCAGCCTGAAGACATTGCTTTTGTTTCGCAGCAGATAGATGAAGTATTGGCTGAAAATGGCTTAAATTACGGTTTGCAATTCGAACAACATGTGGCAGAGAAGGATGCACTTGAACAGCGGGTGCTCAATCATTTTTATTATACCGATGATGTGTATGAGAGTTATTTAATTCATGGCACTGATTACTTGCGTGCAGTGACCAATCTAGATCGACACTATAAAGATAAACTGTTGTATCTCGAACTGGATAAAATGGATACGAAAAAGGACTTCTTTGCCTTAGATGATACCGGTGAAGAAGTGCGTGGCATCGTATGTAATTTTAATGGTTCAAGAGTGTGTACGTTAAAAGGTGGCTATTACGGCTTAGAAGAAGTGGTGACGCCGTATATAAAACATACCAAAGGTAGTCCACGCAGCTCTCTTTCAGCACAAAGCCAATATGAGCTGTTACACGAAGTTCAACAGCTCAAAGCACAGTTTCAAACAGAATTGGAACTGTTAACGGAACGATTTAACAGTCAAGAACATCAGTTTAAATCGGTCTTTGTCACTGAACAGGATATTGAACATTTGATTCAATCTATTGAGCAGCAATTGGCACGATATCAGTTGCAGTTGCAAGATTGTGAGCGTCTGGAACAGTTATGTCGCAATTAAAACCGACAAGACACCAAACCCAATCGGCACTCGATGAATTAAGTTCGCAGCTTTATGATGAATTAAAACAATCCAGCTTAAAACATTGGTTGGATGATCATAAAGTGGCAAAAAAGCTCGATCAAAAAATTCAGGAATGGGCCTTTCAGGCAAAATCGAGTTTAGATCAGCAGCATCCCTATGCAGTGGTGCAGCAGCAATTGGAACATTGGCTTGCGTTAAAGCATTGGGAGCAGGGTGATTTTGTTCAATTCCACACTGAATATGCCGCCTTTATGCAAACCTTGGGGATTCCAGAATTCACTGAAATGTGGCAACAGAGCCAACAGTCGTTGCTGACCGAGCAGCAGCGTCAATTACACATTGAGCTATTCAAAGGTAAATGGCAGCGCAAATTGACCGAAGCCATTGCACATTGGGAGTTTGAACAGCTCCGTTTACAACGCGATGCCTTTTTAGATGAAATCAAAGATTTTCTCGCGACATTGTCGAAAATGGTCAAGCACCATGACAGTGTCGGGTTTGAAACAGGGATTTTTCTGGACTATTCCAAAGGGCAATTAACTGAGCATGATGTACAGAACTTTGAGCAATGGGCCAATTATCTCGAGCAAGATCGGGCGCTTAAACGTTTATGTCAAATGATCGGAAGCGCACAGCCGAATATACCACGTAAGCGGATTTCTGCTCAGTTAGAACAAGAGCCACAGCAGCTTATTCACACCCCGATGGCGCAAGAGGAAATTACTGGAATTAAATTGGCACAAGAACTCAGTATGGCTTTACCTAGCGAGTTGGCGCTGTTAGCCGATCCAGACTTGCAAGTTTTATTTGATTTGAAATATTTAGAATCTAATCTGATGAGTTTTAATCGAGAAGGGCAGCAACAGGGAAGGGTGATCGAAGACCCACGCCATACGCAGCGTCGAGTCGGACAAAAAGGCCCGATGATTGTCTGCTTAGATACCAGTGGCTCAATGAATGGGCAACCTGAACTGATTTCCAAAGCGATTTGTCTATATTTATCGATTCGAGCGCTAAAAGAAAAGCGAGCGATGTATTTGGTAAATTTCTCGACCAATTTAACCGCGCTGAATTTACAACATAATAGTGCTTTGGATGATGTCATTCACTTTTTAGGGCAGTCATTTCATGGGGGAACAGATATTATCCCTGCGATGAATCATGCCGTGGACATGCTGAAACAACCGAATTTTGTACATGCCGATGTGGTGGTGATTTCCGACTTTATAATGGGTCAACTGACTGAAGAACTCATGCAAGAGATCACACATTTGAAGCAGCAGGGCAATGGATTCTATGCTGTGGCTATCGGTAATTTTAAACTGGATCATTTAGACGAAAGCCTGTTTGATCATCAATGGGTCTATCAATCTGCGACTGGTGAAATGCAAAAAATCCAATAAACGTCACTCACTCAAAATACGCCATGACCTTTAATGACAAGCTTTTGAGCCATACAGCATCGATGTTTTAAAGATTGTCTGACAAAGAAAATATTTGAGCATTTTTGCAAATCGAGAGGTCGGTTTTGCTAATGGTCTAGTGATCTATCTCACTTAATTTGATCCTCAATCTATATGTTTTTCCTTCAATCGACATGAAGTCAATGAAGGGGAAACACCCAAATTGAGAGCAAAATCATGAGCGCTTTTCAACCGATAAAAAAAATGTTAGCACGCGTATTTGCAGGCCCTGTCTTTGACCCAACCAAACAGTCTGCCGTTGTTCCAATTCGTCATATGAAATTTGATTTTGAGCCAGAAAAAATAGATCCAAAATTTTATATGAATGCAGAATTGGCCAGTGCTTATTTTGCGTCATTGTCTATTTTTTTAACTCGTGGTGAAGATTTGGTGATCGATACCGCTCGATTTCATCGTGACTTTATTCAAGATCCAGTATTAAGACAACGTGTCACGTCGTTGATTGGGCAAGAGGCCATTCATTCACGTATGCATGAAGAAATGAATGAAGCGTATCGCGCAAGAAATCGGCCTGTGCAATTTTTTAGAAAGTTAGAACACTACGTCTTTGCCTATGGTTTTGAACGTATGCCACAGCCAATGAAGTTATCCTTAATGGCAGCAATTGAGCATTTCACCGCAGTGCTTGCGGAATACATGATGAATCATGAAGAAATCTTTTTTAATTCAATAGATGAAAAGCAGCGCGCTATTTGGATGTGGCATATGTTGGAAGAGTCTGAACACAAAGACATTGCCTATGATGTTTATCAAGAATTATCAGGTAATTATGCTTTACGTATTGCTGGCTTTTTCCCTGCATTAATTACCATATTGGGTTTGATTTCAATTGGTGCTTCGATTGTCCCTTTCTACAGAAAGCCATCGAACTTGATTAGCCTAAGTTACTGGAAGGATGTTCCGCGCAGTTTCCAGCTGATTTTTGGGTTAAAAGATGGTGTTTATGGCAGCAGCCTCGGGCATATTTTTGACTATCTACGACCAAGTTTTCACCCGAATGATCATGACACTTCTGCATTTCTTGAATATTACAAAAAGCGTTTGCTGAACCCTGTTGATGGCGTGTTAACACCTTATTTTGTCAAAGAATTTACCCCAGCATTAAAACGATAAAAGGACACAACCATGGGTCTATTTGGAAAAAAGAATAAGCCAAGTGAAAACGCCTACGCGGTGGTTACTGGTGCAGGCAGTGGTATAGGAAGAAGCTTTGCTTTGGAGTTGGCACGTCGTGGTGGGACAGTGGTCTGTGCCGATATTCATCTAGAAGCAGCGCAAGAAACGGTTGATCAAATTCATTCTATGACCTCATCAAATGCTTATACAGTGCAGTGTGATGTAGGTAAGGCTGAAGAAGTTAAAGCACTGTCAGAGCAAGCTGAGCAGTTGATGGGGCATGCTGTGACCTTGGTGATCAACAATGCAGGCGTCGGGCTGGGTGGTAAATTTGATGAACTGAGTTTAGACGACTGGCAGTGGTGCATGCATGTCAATTTGTGGGGTGTGGTGCATGGCTGCCATTATTTTGTACCCAAGTTGAAACAAAATAAGCAGGGGGGCGCGATTATCAATGTTGCTTCTGCTGCGGCATATACCGCTGCACCAGAAATGACAGCATATAACGTGACGAAGTCGAGTGTGTTGGCATTGTCTGAAACTTTATCGGCAGAGCTCAGATCGGCAAATATCCGTCTGAATGTACTATGCCCAACTTTGGTGCCGACCAATATCATGAAAAATGGACGCTTGCCCAATCGATATTCAGGCTTGGCTGATCAACTGCTGATGAATCATGCATTTATGACGAGCCACGATGTCGTCAATTTGACATTGAATAATTTAGATGCTGGGAAGTTGTATACCATTCCGCAACCTGATGCCAAATTATTTTGGTGGTTAAAGCGTTTATCCCCGCAAACCTATACTCGTTTATTGGGGGTGGGTTATCCCTTATTTAACAACTATATTAAAAAGTCGGGAGCAAAAGCATGAACATGCCGACACAATTACATGACGAAGATGTAAAAGCATTAGATCAAGAGAAAACTCAAACTAAAAAGGCAACAACGCAAACTAATGTACGTCGTCCTGTAACGTCTTCTGCCAAAGCAAAAAAAGCAGTACAAGACCAATCAGAGTCAGAGCCTAGCCTAGAAAAACCAAGCGTAGAAAATCAAGTGCGTGTCTACGATACCATTGTGATTGGTGCGGGGATATCAGGTTTAGCTGCTGCTCATCAAATGAATGAACGGGGTTATACCGATTATGTGGTTTTAGAAAAAGCCAATCGCGTGGGAGGAACATGGCGCGACAACACCTATCCAGGTTGTGGATGTGATGTTCCTTCGGCGTTGTATTCTTTTTCATTTGCGCCGAGTCATAAATGGAGTCATTTATTTGCCAAGCAACCTGAGATTCTGAACTATTTAGAAGATGTTGCGGAGCAGCATGCGCTGTATCGCAACATTCAGTTCAACTGTGAATTAATGGCAGCGGAATGGAATGAGCAATTAAAGCAATGGCAATTAGAGACGAGCAAAGGTAAGTATGCGGCGAGAACGGTGATTTTTTCCACTGGGCCGATTACTGAACCTCAAATTCCAAAAATTAAAGGTATTGAAAGCTTTGAAGGTGAAATGTTCCATTCTGCGCGATGGAACCATGCCTATGACTTAAAAGATAAACGTATTGCCGTGATTGGTACGGGGGCATCTGCGATTCAGTTTATTCCTCAGGTTCAACCTATTGCCAAAAATGTGGTGGTGTTTCAACGGACAGCACCATGGGTATTACCAAAAGCAGATTTACCACTGAATGACCGTGCGAAAGGCATTATTACCCGCTTTCCAGCTGTTCAAGAAACTTGGCGCAAAAGTGTAGCTGGTATATTAAATGGTATCAATTTAGGACTGCGTAATCCTTCACTTTTAGAGCCTGTGAATTATTTAGGTCGTCAGTTGTTGAAAACACAAATTCAAGATGCTGAATTACGTGAAAAAGTTACACCAAACTTTTCTATTGGTTGTAAGCGTCTTTTATTTGCCAATAACTATTATCCTGCATTGCAGCAAGCCAATGTTGAACTTGTGCCACATGGTTTAGTGGAAATAGAAGGTAATACCGTCATCGCTGCAAATGGTGAACGTCATGAAGTCGATGTCATTATTTGGGGCACAGGATTTGAAGTTTCTCATCCGCCGATTGGACAACGTGTAAAAAATGCCAAAGGGGAGTTATTGTCAGAACTTTGGAAAAACAGTTCTCCTGAAGCGTTTTTGGGTACCAGTATCGCGCAAGTACCTAATGCCTTCTTGGTGCTCGGGCCAAATATTTTGGTTTATGACTCATTCATTGGGATTGCAGAAGCACAGGTTGGGTATATCGTCGATGCCTTGGTAAAAATGAAACAAGAGAAGATACAACGGCTTGAAATTAAGCCAAATGTATTGGCCTATCACAATGCAAAAGTGCAGACACATCTACAGACGACAGTCTTTAATAGTGGCGGCTGTAAGAGCTATTACTTAGATGCCAATGGGCGCAATTTTGCAGCTTGGCCGTGGTCACTGAAACAGTTAAAGCAGCGTCTTAAACATGTGGATTTGGCAGATTATGAGACTGTTGCTTAGAGACTTTGGTTTAATAAATGTCGCTTAACTCGATAAGCCAAAATGAAGCATCATCAATATTTAAACCTTTTGTTTACAGCCTAATTTCTACGTGGCATTGGGCTTTTTTTTATGACGATATCTGATGAAACAGTGTGAGATTTTCTAGAAAATGGCGATTTAAAATACACTCAGCAATAAACAGCATACTTTATAGCTTGTGAGGCATCGTTTTATCTAATGATTGAGCAGGAAAATTCAGTCAGATGGGGCTGTTTAATAGCGAAAAATAAATCTAGTTGCATAAAAAAACCGCCCCAAAGGGACGGTTTTTAGATTCGCACAATTCTTTCGAATTAACGACCTTGGATATCGCGTTGAGTTTCGCCAGTGTAAAGCTGACGAGGACGACCGATTTTGTAAGGTGCGCTGTGCATTTCTAACCAGTGGCTGATCCAACCAACAGTACGTGCAAGAGCGAAGATTACTGTAAACATTTCTGTTGGGATACCAATCGCTTTAAGGATGATACCTGAGTAGAAGTCTACGTTAGGGTATAGGTTACGTTTGATGAAGTATTCGTCAGAAAGCGCAATACGTTCAAGTTCCATAGCCAAAGCAAGTTGTGGATCGTTGATACCAAGTGCAGTTAACACTTCGTCACAAGTCTCTTTCATTACTTTCGCACGTGGATCGAAGTTTTTGTAAACTCGGTGACCGAAGCCCATAAGTTTAACTTCTTTAGTTTTCACTTTTTCCATGAACGGAGCAACGTTTTCTACAGTGCCGATTTCATCAAGCATCTTAAGAACAGCTTCGTTCGCGCCGCCGTGAGCAGGTCCCCATAGAGCCGCGATACCCGCAGCGATACATGCGTATGGGTTAGCGCCAGTAGAACCAGCAAGACGTACTGTAGAAGTAGACGCGTTTTGTTCGTGGTCAGCATGAAGCGTGAAGATACGGTCCATTGCTTTAGCAAGAATAGGGTCAACTTTGTAATCACGGTCTGCAGGAGTAGCAAACATCATGTACAAGAAGTTTTCTGCGTAGCTTAAGTCGTTACGTGGGTAAACGAATGGTTGGCCTACAGTGTATTTGTAAGTCCAAGCAGCTAAAGTAGGAACTTTAGCGATTAAGCGAATAGCAGTGATTTCGCGGTGGTCAATGTTTTCAACATCGAAACCGTTGTGATAGAACGCAGAAAGCGCACCAACAACACCACACATGATCGCCATAGGGTGAGCGTCACGACGGAAACCATTGAAGAAACGGCCAACTTGATCATGAACCATAGTGTGGTTACGAACTTTAGCATCGAATTCTTGTTTTTGTTCAGCAGTTGGAAGCTCGCCGTTCAAAAGAAGGTAGCAAGTTTCTAAGTAGTCTGCTTTAGTAGCAAGCTGGTCGATTGGGTAGCCACGGTGTAGAAGAACACCTTTACCGCCGTCAATGAAAGTGATTTTAGATTCACAAGCAGCCGTTGAGACAAAACCAGGATCAAAAGTAAAGTGACCTGCGGCCAACACATCTTTAACGTCAATTACATCTGGGCCTAGAGTGCCACTGTAAATTGGTAAGTCAATTTCTTTGCCATCAAGCTGTAAAACGGCTTTTTTGCCAGTTGCTTCAGACATTCAATAGATCTCCTGTCCTGGTGAATGTTTTATCTGACTCAGTACTAATCTTTTAATGCGAGAATCAGACAGATCAAAAATTTGCTCTAAGATTAGAGGGAACTGAAATTTTGTCAATTATACTTATGGATATAAATTGAGGATCATTCCTTGGAATGAAGCACAATTCATCCGCTTAAAAAATGAGTAAAATCACAGTGCCGACGCAGTATAATAAGTCAAATTGCAGGGGAGGTGCAGATTAAAAAAAGCCTATTGCCTTAATTGTAAGCAATTTTTAATTCTTAAAAACTCTGAAACAAATATGAATTACAAGACCGCTATTTCATTAAATTATTATAATTTTCGTAACTTACACACATCTGTGGCTCTAAATTGCTGTTTTCTTATTCATAATTAAAACGACTTAATCGCCCTTAAAAAAAAGTTCGTTTGGTTAAAAAATAGTTAATTAAACGCCTTTAAAAGCTTAATAAATGATCATTTTTGTCATTTGAAAGGTAAAAAATGGCGTTTTATTAAACAGATTTGCTGTTGCTGAGATTTTTATGCACAGACTAAGTTCTTATTTCGTTTCATGATCTTTGAGTTTTATCATTTGAGAAAATGATGCACATTTATTTTTATGATTATGGCTTGGCGAATGTGTTGGAAGATTTTAAAATGTAGTGGGAAAAGAAAGATTTAGATTTGTTCATCTTTAGTCTAAAAGTTTAAATCGCTATATACACACAAAAACAATAAGTTAAATTTACATTTAACTGATTAAAACCAACAAGATAGTCTGATTTTCTTAGATAAATAAGGTATTTGTTTTTAGAAAAGTTATTGTTAATGATTCTTATTTAAGGATATTTTGCAAAATTCCTAATTGTCTTCGTTTGTGTTTTGAAAGTTCACGTTTTATAATTCCCTGTCGTTTATAAGATCAGACAGCTGCAGAGTTTATTATATTGTAATGTCTGACTATGCTAGCTTTCCTACGAATTAATTCCAACAAACTCCGGATGGAGTTTTTACTTACAGGATGCCCGCTGTGAAAAGCAACAGACCTGTCAATTTGTCCATGGGTCAAGTTTTAGAAGTAAACTTAAAATCCCCTGTGGCTATTGCATCAATTTTACACCGTCTATCAGGTGTTATCGTATTTTTACTCGTACCGGTCCTTCTTTGGATTTTAGACAAATCTCTATCTTCACCTGAAGGTTTTGCGCAAGTTCAAGCTGTGTTTGATAGCTTTATTGTGCGTTTTGTCGTATGGGTATTTGTAGCCGGCTTAATTTATCACCTTATCGGTGGTATCAAGCATCTATTTGCAGATCTTGGCGTTGCTGAAGAACTTCAAAGTGGTCGTATCGCAGCTACTATTTCATTGATCTTGTCTGCAATCGGTATTGTTGCAGCATTTGTATGGATTGTTCTCTAATGAAAAGTGCTACAGGTTTAACAGGATCAGGTTCACGCGATTGGTTTATCCAACGTGTAAGTGCCGTTGTATTGGCTGTTTATACTATTGTTGTACTGGGCTGGATCCTTTGCAATAGCGGATTCACTTTTGAGCAATGGTATGGCTTTATGATGACAACACCAATGAAGATTTTATCTTTATTGTCTGTCTTATCTCTTGTTGCGCATGCTTGGATTGGTATGTGGCAAGTATTCACTGACTATGTGACTACTCGTCAAATGGGTCCTTCAGCAAACGGTCTGCGTTTAGTGCTGACTTCTGCAGTGATTGTTGCAGTATTTGCATACGCGATCTGGGCGATCCAGATTTTTTGGGCAAATTGATAGGAAGATATCATGGGCGCTATAACCCCTAAAGAAGATTACACAAATATTCCACACCAAACTTTCGATGCAGTCATCGTTGGTGGTGGTGGTTCAGGTATGCGTGCTTCTTACCAACTTGCTCAAGCTGGTTTGAAAGTTGCTGTACTGACTAAAGTATTCCCAACTCGTTCGCACACTGTTGCAGCGCAGGGTGGTATTGGTGCATCTCTTGGTAACATGCAAGAAGATAACTGGCACTACCACTTCTACGACACAGTTAAAGGTTCTGACTGGTTAGGTGACCAAGACGCAATTGAGTTCATGACTCGTGAAGCGCCTCAAGTTGTATATGAACTTGAACACTTAGGCATGCCATTTGACCGTAACGCTGACGGTACAATTTACCAACGTCCGTTTGGTGGTCATGCTGCGAACTATGGTGAAAAGCCAGTTCCACGTGCATGTGCTGCTGCCGACCGTACAGGTCACGCACTTCTTCACACGCTTTATCAAAGCAACGTGAAAATGGGTACTCAATTCTTCGTTGAATGGATCGCACTTGATTTGATCCGTAATGAAGAGGGTGATGTGCTTGGTGTGACAGCAATTGACCAAGAAACAGGTAAAATTGCAGTATTCCAAGGTAAAGCAACATTGTTCGCTACTGGTGGTGCTGGTCGTGTTTACCGTGCATCTACTAACGCTTATATCAACACTGGTGACGGTCTTGGTATGGCAGCTCGTGCAGGGATTCCATTACAAGATATGGAATTCTGGCAATTCCACCCAACAGGTGTTGCGGGCGCAGGCGTATTGTTGACAGAAGGTTGTCGTGGTGAAGGTGCGATCCTTCGTAACGATGCTGGTGAGCCGTTCATGGAACGTTATGCTCCGACACTGAAAGACTTGGCACCTCGTGACTTCGTATCACGTTCAATGGACCAAGAAATTAAAGAAGGTCGTGGCTGTGGTCCTAAGAAAGACTACATCTTGCTTGATATGACGCATCTTGGTGCTGAAACAATCATGAAACGTCTTCCATCTGTATTTGAGATTGGTAAGAAATTCGCGAACGTTGACATCACTAAAGAGCCAATTCCTGTAGTACCTACAATCCATTACCAAATGGGTGGTATTCCTACAAATATTCATGGTCAAGTGGTTGTTCCTGTATCTCGTGAAACTGAAGCTTTGGTTGCGAACTACAATAAAGAAACTGGTGTGTACTCACACAATGCGGGTGACCGTGATTTCACTAAACCAGTGAAAGGTTTCTATGCAATTGGTGAATGTTCATGTGTATCTGTACATGGTGCTAACCGTCTAGGTACAAACTCATTGCTTGACTTGGTTGTATTTGGTAAAGCTGCTGGTGAACATATTGTTGACTATGTAACTAAACACCATGGTGATGAATATGCACCGCTTCCTACAACTGTTCTTGAAAAAACTTTGAATCGTGTTCGTCATCTTGATGAATCAACTTCTGGTGAAAATGCTCAAGAAGTTGCAGATGCAATCCGTGACATCGTTCAAGACCACGCTGGTGTATTCCGTACATCTGCACTTCTTGAAGAAGGCGTGAAACAGATTCTTGCGATCGAACCACGTGTACGCAACATTCACTTGAAAGACAAATCTAAAGTATTTAACACAGCACGTGTTGAAGCTCTAGAAGTTGAAAACTTGTATGAAGTTGCAAAAGCGACATTAATTTCTGCAGCTGCACGTAAAGAATGTCGTGGTGCGCATACAGTGGTAGATTTCGAATTACCACCTGATCATGCTGACTACCCATACGGCCGTCGTGATGATGAGTGGATGAAACACACTTTATGGTTCTCTGTAGATAACCGTCTTGAGTACAAACCAGTACGTTACAAGCCTTTATCTGTAGATGCTATTCCACCTAAACCACGTACATTCTAATTGGGAGAAGTAAGATGAGTAGAGGTACTCGTACATTTAATATCTACCGCTACGATCCTGATAAGGATGCAGCTCCGTACATGCAAACTTTTAAACTAGAGTTGACTGACAAGCACCGTATGTTGCTTGATGCGCTTCTAGCATTAAAAGTGCAAGACGAATCTTTAACGTTCCGTCGTTCATGTCGTGAAGGTATTTGTGGTTCTGATGGTGTAAACATCAATGGTAAAAATGGTTTAGCGTGTCTTTGGAACCTAAACGACTTACCAGAAGTGATTACAATTCGTCCACTTCCAGGTCTTCCAGTAATTAAAGACTTGGTTGTAGATATGAATCAGTTCTACGATCAGTACAATAAAATCCATCCGTTCCTAATCAACAATCAGCCTGCGCCTCCTAAAGAGCGTTTGCAGTCTCCTGAAGAGCGTGAACACTTAGATGGTTTGTACGAATGTATTCTTTGTGCATGTTGTTCAACTTCATGTCCATCATTCTGGTGGAACCCAGACAAGTTCTTGGGTCCTTCAGCATTGTTGAACGCATATCGCTTCATCATTGACTCTCGTGATACAGCAACTCAAGAGCGTTTGGCTCGTCTTGACGACCCATTCTCATTGTTCCGTTGTAAAGGTATCATGAACTGTGTATCTGTATGTCCTAAGGGTCTTAACCCAACTAAAGCAATCGGTCACATCCGTAATATGCTTTTAGATCTTGGTTAATAGATTTAGCAGTAAAAAGAAGCGCACCATTGGGTGCGCTTTTTTTGTCATATATAAAAATGATGATAGTGAAAGTTATTCGCTGTCATTGCAGAGTGCTATAAATGGATTTCATAGAAACGTAGTGAATTAAAAGTATAAAGTGATAGATAAATGGTTATTTATTGATGAAACGCTCGTTCAAGTCTGTCAAAAGGATTAGAAGATGTTATTATGTAACGTAGTAAAAAGAGAGAGGATAGGAATGTCAGCTCTCTTTTGTTTTTGTATATGAGATGAGGTAAAAATCGAACGTAGACTTTTGTCTTAATTGAAAGATCATTTTATATGTAGCACCATATCATAGATGAAAATACAAACAGTGTATTTCGCTAATTTATGAGAGGTATGTGTCAAAAAAATCAATTGAAATGCTCGAACGTGTTAGCATTTAAAGCATCACTATATGTAAAAAATGACTTTGAATTAGGTACATTTTTTCTACAATTTAAGCGCTGTAGACGGTATATAAATGTTAATAAAGTCGCTTTAGAAAAGATAATGGTGCAAATTTTATTTTTTCTAAGACGATTTGCAAAAATTGCCCGATTTATGTCGGGTATTTCTCAATGAGTAATGATGCCGCTGAGGGCGTTATTGTTCATTAATCACATTGGGTAATCCTAATGTAGTGATAACGCCTCAAGGCTTAAGCCTAATGGGGACTAATGTCATATTACCAATTTGACATTACTAATCATGGGTTCGCTTAAAAAGCATCCTGAAATGTTTTGCAATAGGAAATGGGTCCACAAATGCAAGAAGTTGCTGACGCACTGCGTCTTGACACTGAACTTAGCGCTGACAGTGCAGCGTATATTGAAGAACTTTATGAGCAGTATCTAACGGCTCCAGACTCAGTAGAGGCTGATTGGCGTGAATACTTCGATAAATTCCCGAAAGGTGATCAACCACACAGCAATGTACGTGAGCAATTCCTATTATTAGGCCGTAATTCAAGCCGTGTTCAGCCAGTAGTGCAAAGTGCAGTAAGTTCTGAGCATGAACGCCGTCAAATCGGTGTATTACAGTTGATCGCTGCATACCGTAACCGTGGTCATCAAAACGCAAAATTAGATCCACTAGGTCTTGCAAAACGTGAAATCGTGCCTGATCTAGATCTTGCTGCGCACGGTCTAACTCAGTCTGACTTAGACACTGTATTTAATACAGGTAACCTTGCAATCGGTAAATCTGAAGCAACACTTGGTGAAATGGTTCAAGCAATGGAAGCAACTTATACTGCTTCGATTGGTGTTGAATACATGCACATTGTTGATACAAAAGAAAAACGTTGGATTCAACAACGCCTTGAAGGTACTCGTGGTCAATTTGGCTACACTGCAGACCAGAAAAAACACATCCTTGAACGTCTAACTGCAGCTGAAGGCCTAGAAAAATATCTTGGTAACAAATTCGTTGGTGCGAAACGTTTCGGTGTTGAGGGTGGTGAATCTTTCATTCCTATGGTGAATGAACTTATTCAACGCGCAGGTTCAGTAGGCTGTAAAGAAGTGGTTATCGGTATGCCTCACCGTGGCCGTTTAAACCTTCTTGTAAACATTATGGGTAAAAACCCAGCTGATCTATTTGGTGAGTTCGAAGGTAAATCACTTCATAAAAAAGGCTCTGGTGACGTTAAATACCACCAAGGTTTCTCTTCAAACGTCATGACTCCAGGTGGCGAAGTTCACTTGGCATTAGCGTTTAACCCATCACACTTAGAAATCGTTGGACCTGTAGTTGAAGGTTCTGTACGAGCACGTCAAGTACGTCGTAAAGATATCGGTGGTGATGATGTATTACCAATCATCGTTCACGGTGATGCTGCATTTGCAGGTCAAGGTGTAAACCAAGAAACCTTCCAAATGTCACAAACTCGCGGTTATACCGTGGGTGGTACAGTTCATATCGTCGTGAACAACCAAGTTGGTTTCACAACGTCTGACCCACGTGATGCGCGTTCTACAGAATACTGTACTGACATCGCGAAAATGATCCAAGCACCGATCTTCCATGTAAACGGTGATGATCCTGAATCTGTATTATTTGTTTCTCAATTGGCACACGATTTCCGTCATACATTCCGTAAAGACGTTGTAATCGATATGTTCTGCTACCGTCGTCGTGGTCATAACGAAGCCGACGAGCCAGCTGCAACTCAGCCAATGATGTATCAAATCATCAATAAAAAAGCGACTACACGTACGCTTTATGCTGACAAGCTTGTACAAGAAGGTGTTCTTGATCGCGCTTCTGCTGATGCAATGGTTGAACAGTATCGTTCTGACCTTGAAGCAGGTAAACACGTTGCAAATGCGTTGGTACTTGAGCCAAATACAAAAATGTTTGTGGACTGGAAACCTTACTTAGGCCACGAATACACAGACAAATGGGATACCACTTTCCCAATCGAACGTCTAAAAGAGCTTGGTGCGAAAATGCGCGAGCTTCCAGAAGGCTTCGTGATGCAACGTCAGGTTGCTAAAGTGATTGATGACCGTCTGAAAATGCAGACTGGTGAAATGCCATTGAACTGGGGTGCTGCTGAAACATTAGCTTACGCGTCTCTTCTAGATGAAGGTTTCCTTGTTCGTTTAACAGGTGAAGACGTAGGTCGTGGTACATTCTCACACCGTCATGCAAAACTTCATAACCAAGTAGATGGTTCAACTTACATTCCATTATGTAACTTGAAAGAAAACCAACCACGTACAGCTATTTATGACTCATTATTGTCAGAAATGGCGGTTCTTGCATTCGAATACGGTTATGCAACGACTCTTCCGAAGAGCCTTGTCATTTGGGAAGCGCAATTTGGTGACTTCGCAAACTGTGCACAGGTTGTAATCGATCAGTTCATCGCGTCTGGCGAAACTAAGTGGGAACGTGTATGCGGTCTGACTATGCTTCTTCCACATGGCTTTGAAGGTCAAGGTCCTGAGCATTCATCAGCTCGTTTAGAGCGTTTCTTACAGCTATGTGCTGAAGAAAACATGCAAGTGATCACACCGACTACACCAGCGCAGATTTACCATGCGATGCGTCGTCAAGCACTTCGTCCAATCCGTAAACCAATGATCGTGACTTCACCGAAGTCTCTTCTTCGTCACAAACTTGCAACCTCTACATTAGAAGATCTTGCAAATGGTTCATTCCAAACTGTGATCGATGAAATCGACAATATCAACAAGTCAGACGTAACTCGTCTAGTGCTTTGTGGTGGTAAGGTTTACTACGACTTACTTGAAAAACGTCGTGAAAAAGAATTGAACAACACAGCAATCGTTCGTATTGAACAATTGTATCCGTATCCAGAAGCACGTCTTGCTGAAGTTCTGGCACAATATCCAAACGTTAAAG
Source organism: Acinetobacter sp. YH12152 (assembly GCF_013418285.1). Lineage (NCBI taxonomy): Bacteria > Pseudomonadati > Pseudomonadota > Gammaproteobacteria > Moraxellales > Moraxellaceae > Acinetobacter > Acinetobacter sp. YH12152. Next base: position 12,906 of record NZ_VPCH01000012.1, on the reverse strand, counting down.
AATTGGTTTGGGCTCAAGAAGAACCGAAGAATCAAGGTGCATGGTTATTCATCGCTCCGCGTCTTTATGACGACGTGATGAAAGCGGGCAAACAAGTTCGTATTAGTTATGCAGGTCGTGAAGCTTCTGCTGCACCGGCTTGTGGTTCACCATATTTGCACGCAAAACAACAAGCTCAGCTCGTAAATGATGCTTTAGCTATCGTAGCTGAATAACAGGAGATTCTTAATAATGGCAACCGAAATTAAAGCACCGGTATTCCCAGAGTCAGTTGCTGACGGTACAGTTGCAACTTGGCACAAACAACCAGGTGAAGCAGTATCACGTGACGAAGTGATTTGTGATATTGAAACAGATAAAGTTGTTTTAGAAGTTGTAGCTCCTGCTGACGGTACGATTTCTGCAATCGTTAAAAACGAAGGCGATACAGTTTTATCGAACGAAGTGATTGCGACTTTTGAAGAAGGTGCTGCTTCTGGCGCTGCTCAAACTCAAGCTGTTCAATCAGAAGAGAAAGTAGAACAAGCTGCTGCGCAAACTCAAGCGGGCGCTGCTCCTGTTGTTGAACGTGCTCAACCTGTTGCTGATCAAGCTCCTGCAGTGCGTAAAGCATTGACTGAGTCTGGCATTGCTGCTGCTGACGTTGCTGGCACTGGCCGTGGCGGTCGCATCACTAAAGAAGATGTTGCAAACCATCAAGCTAAACCAGCTGCTCCTGCTGCTGCGCCATTAAGCGTTGCTGTTGGTGAACGTATCGAAAAACGTGTTCCTATGACTCGTCTTCGTAAGCGTGTTGCTGAACGTCTACTTGCTGCAACTCAAGAAACTGCAATGTTGACTACGTTCAACGAAGTAAACATGAAACCAATCATGGAAATGCGTGCGCAATACAAAGATGCTTTTGAAAAGCGTCATGGTGCACGTCTTGGCTTCATGTCATTCTTCGTTAAAGCGGCAACTGAAGCACTTAAACGCTACCCAGCTGTAAACGCTTCGATTGATGGTAATGACATCGTTTATCACGGTTTCTACGACATCGGTGTTGCTGTATCAAGCGACCGTGGTCTAGTAGTTCCAGTTCTTCGTGACACTGACCGCATGAACTATGCTGAAGTTGAAAATGGTATCCGTGCATACGCTGGTAAAGCGCGTGATGGTAAATTGGGTATTGAAGATATGACTGGCGGTACATTCACTATTACTAATGGTGGTACTTTCGGTTCTTTGCTTTCTACACCTATCTTAAATACGCCACAAACTGCGATTTTGGGTATGCATAAAATCCAAGAACGTCCTATGGCTGTAAATGGTCAAGTTGAAATCTTGCCAATGATGTACTTAGCGCTTTCTTATGACCACCGTCTAATCGATGGTAAAGAAGCAGTAGGCTTCCTTGTAACAATCAAAGAATTGTTAGAAGAACCAGCTAAGCTAATCCTTGATCTTTAATACTTCAGAATAATGCAATGGGCTTAGAGTGATCCTCTAAGCCCATTTTTGGAGATACACATGTCTCAATTTGATTTAGTTGTTATTGGTGGCGGTCCTGGTGGTTATGAAGCTGCTATCCGCGCTGCTCAATTAGGCTTTAAAGTAGCTTGTATTGAAAAACGTATTCATAAAGGTAAACCATCTTTAGGTGGTACTTGCTTAAACGTGGGTTGTATCCCATCTAAAGCATTACTTGATTCATCTCACCGCTATGAAGATACCGTTCATCACTTAGATGACCACGGTATTACAACAGGTGAAGTGAAATTTGATCTTGCAAAATTACTTGATCGTAAAGACAAAATTGTTAACCAATTAACAATGGGTATTGATGGCCTACTTAAAGGCAACGGTATCGAATGGTTAAAAGGTACAGGTAAATTACTTGCAGGTAAGAAAGTTGAGTTTGTATCTCACGAAGGTGAAACTCAAATTTTAGAACCTAAATATGTAATTCTTGCATCGGGTTCTGTACCAGTAAATATTCCAGTTGCTCCTGTAGATCAAGACATTATTGTTGACTCTACTGGCGCGCTTGAGTTCCCAGAAGTGCCTAAACGTCTTGGCGTAATTGGCGCGGGTGTCATTGGTCTAGAACTTGGTTCAGTATGGCGTCGTCTAGGTGCTGAAGTTGTTGTATTTGAAGCAATGGATGCATTCTTACCAATGGCTGATAAAGCTTTGGCAAAAGACTACCAAAAAGTATTGACTAAACAAGGTCTTGATATCCGTGTTGGCGCTAAAGTTGCTGGTACAGAAGTAAATGGCCGTGAAGTTACTGTTAAGTACACGCAAGGTGGTGAAGACAAAACTCAAACTTTCGATAAATTGATCGTTTGTGTTGGCCGTAAAGCATATGCAGAAGGTTTATTGGCTGAAGATTCAGGCATTAAACTCACTGAACGCGGTCTAGTTGAAGTAAACGATTGGTGTGCAACTTCGGTTGAAGGTGTATACGCAATTGGTGACTTGGTACGTGGTCCAATGCTTGCACATAAAGCAATGGAAGAAGGCGTAATGGCTGTTGAACGTATGCACGGTCACGCAGCTCAAGTGAACTACGATACTATTATCTCTGTCATCTACACACACCCAGAAGCGGCGTGGGTTGGTTTAACAGAAGAGCAAGCGAAAGAAAAAGGCCATGAAGTGAAGACTGGTCAATTTGGCTTTGCTGCGAATGGTCGTGCAATGGCTGCTGGTGAAAACGCAGGCTTTGTTAAGTTTGTTGCTGATGCGAAAACAGATCGTCTACTTGGTATGCACGTGATTGGACCTGCAGCGTCTGATATCGTACACCAAGGTATGATTGCACTTGAGTTTGTATCAAGTGTTGAAGACCTACAGTTAATGACTTTTGGTCACCCGACATTCTCTGAAGTCGTTCACGAAGCTGCGCTTGCAGTCGATGGACGTGCGATTCACGCGATTCAGCGTAAACGTAAATAAGATGTAAAAAGAGCGGCTTAGGCCGCTCTTTTTTGTTTCAGATGGTTGTTTTAATTTGAATAATCATCTAAAAATAAAGATAAGAAATATTTTAAGATTTAAAAAAGGTTAAAGCTGCTTTGACGGATGTCTGGGCTTTAATGGGTCATAACAAAGCGAAAAAAGAGTAAAAGGTTGTTCAATGAATCTACACGAATATCAAGCTAAAGCGTTATTAAAAAAATATGGTATGCCAGTCCAAGAAGGCGTATTTGTAACAACCGCAGAAGAAGCAGTCAAAGCTTTTGAGCAACTGGGTGGTAAGTTTGCAGTTTTAAAAGCCCAAGTCCATGCAGGTGGCCGCGGTAAAGCGGGCGGCGTAAAAGTGGTAAAATCTGCGCAAGAAGCCACTGATTATGTCAACCAAATGGTCGGTTCACGCTTAGTCACTTATCAAACAGATGCATTAGGTCAGCCAGTCAGCGGTATTTTGGTGTCTGAAGATGTCTATCCTGTAGAGCGTGAATTGTACCTAGGTGCTGTGGTTGACCGTTCTAGCCGCCGTGTGACCTTTATGGCATCGACTGAAGGTGGTGTGGAAATTGAGAAAGTTGCAGAAGAAACCCCAGAAAAAATTATTAAAGTTGAAGTTGATCCTTTAGTTGGATTGTTACCATTCCAAGCACGTGAAGTGGCATTTGCTTTAAACCTAAAAGATGGTCAAGTGAATCAATTTGTCAAAATCATGTCTGCTGCCTATCAAGCATTCATTGAAAATGATTTTGCTTTATTTGAAATTAACCCGTTATCTGTACGTGAAAATGGCGAGATTTTATGTGTGGATGCAAAAATTGGCATCGATTCAAATGCCTTATACCGTTTACCTGAAATCGCAGCGTTACGTGATAAATCGCAAGAAAATGAGCGTGAGCTGAAAGCATCAGAATTTGATTTGAACTATGTTGCCTTAGAAGGCAATATTGGTTGTATGGTCAATGGTGCTGGCCTAGCGATGGCAACCATGGACATCATTAAACTCTATGGTGGTCAACCTGCAAACTTCCTAGATGTAGGCGGTGGCGCGACCAAAGAACGCGTAATTGAAGCCTTTAAAATCATTTTGGCTGATAGTTCTGTACAAGGTGTATTAATCAACATTTTTGGTGGGATTGTACGTTGTGACATGATTGCTGAAGCAATTATTGCAGCGGTTCAAGAAGTAAATGTGACTGTACCTGTGGTTGTTCGTTTAGAAGGGAACAATGCAGAGTTGGGTGCAAAATTACTTGATGAATCAGGTTTGAAATTGATTTCTGCAAATGGCTTGGCCGATGCTGCAGAAAAAATCGTTGCTGCGGTAAAAGGCTAAGGGAGTAGAGATCATGAGCGTATTAGTTAATAAAGACACCAAAGTATTGGTACAAGGTTTTACCGGTAAAAACGGCACATTTCATTCAGAACAATCTATTGCTTACGGCACAAAAGTGGTTGGTGGGGTGACTCCGGGCAAAGGCGGCACACAACATTTGAATCTGCCCGTATTTAATACCATGAAAGAAGCGGTGCGTGAAACGGGTGCAACGGCAACCTCGATTTATGTACCTGCACCATTTGTCCTAGATTCAATTATTGAATCGATTGATTCAGGTGTTGAGCTGATTGTGGTGATCACTGAAGGTGTGCCGACACTCGATATGCTAAAAGCTAAACGTTACCTAGAAACCTATGGCAATAACGCACGCTTAATTGGGCCAAACTGTCCAGGGATTATTACCCCAGGTGAATGTAAGATCGGTATTATGCCGGGGCATATTCATCAACCAGGTAAAATCGGCATTATCTCGCGTTCAGGGACATTAACCTATGAAGCTGTAGCGCAAACTACGAAGTTGGGTCTAGGTCAGTCGACTTGTATCGGTATTGGGGGAGATCCAATTCCGGGCATGAACCAAATTGATTGCTTAAAGCTGTTCCAAGATGACCCGCAAACTGAAGCGATCATCATGATTGGTGAGATTGGTGGTACAGCGGAAGAAGAAGCAGCTGAATATATTCAGTCGAATGTAACAAAGCCTGTTGTCGGTTATATCGCGGGTGTGACTGCACCTAAAGGCAAACGTATGGGGCATGCAGGGGCAATCATTTCGGGCGGTAAAGGCACAGCAGAAGAGAAATTCGCTGCCTTTGAAAAAGCTGGTATGGCTTATACCCGTAGTCCTGCTGAATTAGGTTCGACCATGTACGAAGTGCTGAAAGGCAAAGGTTTGGTTTAATCGCCATACTTAAACATCAAAAGAGAATCTTCGGATTCTCTTTTTTTTTTACGCAAAAAAAAAGCGTATTTCAGCCGCTATGCAAAAGCCATAAGGGCATGGCTATGTGTTCTGCTTTGGGGTGCAGTGACGCTGCATAAACGGATGGAATATTGGTTGTTCAATAACTATGAAATGTAAAAAACACATAATAATCCGAATATGTGATGATTGCGGGGATGGTCATAGGTTTATGATTTTTAAAAATAATTTCGTATAGCGTGCAGTATATTGATTTTAGGGAAAATAACTAATTTAATTGAGATTTTTAATGGATCTTTATCATCAAAGAGCTGTTTTACTTGGATGAAGCCTAACATTTTTAATAGAAATTATTTTATATGTATTTTTCTCAAGCCTTATACAAAGGATGGTAGATCAGGAATATGAGAATGGGAGCTTTAAAATTGGTGAAATTTGCTATCTCAGTGATGAAATCTTTTTAAGAATATCTACAGGAGCATATACATCTATAGCCAGCTATTATTTTTTAGTTGATGGTTTGAAGTGCAAAAACCTTGTTAGGCTCTATTTCCCATTTAATAAGCAATTTCCAAGTTTTATAAAAACAATAGATAGAACAAAATGTTATCGAGCTGAATATATAGAAGTAAATATCTTATTCTGTAAGATGAGAAGGATATATCAATTAATTGATTTTAAATATTTTGTTTCATAATTTTATGCTGTTTGCTCTATAGCTTCTAAATGAGTATTTTTATGAAATACGCCATTTGTTCATTGATTTAACATCAGGCTGTGATGCGAAATATAAATGTCAGAAACCATTAAAAGCGCTCTGATAAGACAGAAAATGTTGTTCATTTCTTTGGGAGATTGTATGCCCATAAGTACAAGTATCTAAGCCATAAAAAAAGCAGTGCGGACACTGCTTTTTTAATTCATTTAGAATGTGTTGCTCAAGCAATCACTTCTGAATAAAGAGATTTGATGGAGCCCTATCTCAATCAAAAACTTAGTTTTTGCTGGTTTTTAAGCTCTGAGTTAAACCGTTAATATCGCCACCTTGGATACCAAGCTCACTCATCAAGCTATCAATCAGTGGGGCCTGGCTGCGGTAGCGTAGGGCACTATTCACCACTTGGTCTGACAAGGCAACATTACCGCTGCCTTCGTGGTGAGCATCACCTTGGCAAGAACCTGCATGACCACCATTTAGGCCATTCACTTGCAAAATCTTAATGTCATCAATGTTTTCCATTGGTTTCACACTTTCGCGAATGATTTCAGGTAAGTATTTCAGCATCGCTAAACGAATTTGCATTTCAACCTGTTCAGATGACAATACGTTGTTTGCTTCGTTCACTGCACGTGTACCTTCAGCATCAACTTGGTATTGTTTTTCCATCGCCTGAGCCAAGAGAACTTTTGCGTCAGCTTCACCTTTGGCTTTTAAGCGAACTTTTTCAGCTTCGGCTTCAGCTGCAATACGAATCGCTTCTGCATCATCTGCTGCTGCTTGTTTACCTGCTTCTGCCGCGACAGTAATGGCAATCGCATCTTTCTCCGCTTTTTCTTTCGCAGAGACCAATTCAACAGCTTTTTGACGTTCAGCTTGTTGGATTTGACGAACGGTAATGACTTCTTCTTCGGCTTTTACCGCTTGAGCACGGGCTTGATCGGCATGCGCTTTAGCTTCAGATTCAGCACGAGATTTTTCTGCAATAGCAATGGCACGGTCTTGCTCAGCCAACTCAATGGTTTTCTTTTGTTCCACTTGGGCTTGCTGAATAATTTGTGACTTTTGAATATTTTGATTTTCAACGTCACGTGCAGCAGTAATACGCTTTAAGTCAACTTCACGTTCAGCAGCAATACGCGCTTCTTCGGCTTCACGTTTTTTCGAAGCTTCTTGTGATGCAATTTCTGCAAGCTGTTCTGCACGACGAACTGAAATTTCACGTTCTTGTTGCAGTTTTGCATATTCTTCTTCACGCAAAATTTGTAGACGTGCTTGTTCTGCTTCTAAGTTCTTGGTCTTGATTGCAAGATCTGCATCTTGCTCAATCGCATTACGTTTACGACGACGGTCTTCAATGGTTTCTGTCAGTTTAGTTAAACCTTCAGCATCGAACGCATTTTGTGGGTTGAAGTATTTAAAGCCTGTTTGGTCTAAGCCAGTTAATGAAACGGTTTCAAGTTCCAAACCGTTTTTATGTAAATCTTCAGACACCACTTGCTGAACTTTTTGAACGAAGTCGACACGTTTTTCATGCAACTCTTCCATCGCCATTTCTGCGGCAACTGCACGTAGAGAGTCAACGAATTTTCCTTCGACCAAATTCTTTAACTCATTTGGCGACATGGTCTTTTGACCCAAAGTCTGTGCTGCGGTAGCAATCGAATCTGCGGTTGGTTTCACACGGACATAGAACTCTGCCATCACATCGACACGCATACGGTCACGTGTAATCAGCGCTTGGTCATCTGCACGGCGTACTTCAAGACGTAGGGTGTTCATATTGACTGGGATAATTTCATGTAGCACCGGAAGCACAATAGCACCGCCACCTAAAATCACTTTTTCACCGCCGAAGCCTGTACGCACAAATGAAATTTCTTTACTTGAGCGACGATAAAGTCGAGCAATAATAAAACCAATAAAAATAAGTGCGGCAAAAATTATCCCGACTGAAACAAGGATACCGCTTGGAATAATGTCTAACATGGACGTTTATCTCTTTTGTTGTAGTTCAAGTTAACCCTCTAAAGTGCTAACGAGTTTGATTTAAAAATCAGTATTTTGTTGACTCATCATCACTTCGAGATTTGCAGAAGGAATGACGCGTAAAATGTATTTATATGGTGTTAGAAGAACTGACCGAGTATCAATTCATTCAAAATTTAGAGCATGGTGGCTTGGAAGCCTACATTTGTTTTTTGGGTTAAAACCACTGATTGACCTTGGCTGAAAATTTCATTTTGTTCAGGTTCAACCAAAATATAATGGGTCAATCCGTGTTGATCTTTGACTTTGGCTTGAGCAGGAGACTGTGGTCGTGCATCACCCAAAATGATCGTGGCCGTTCTACCGATCAATTCATCACTATAAATGGCAGTTGTTTCATCTTGGGGTAAAATACGGGCAATGAGCATTGCGCTAAAACGTACGAAGGGCATGCACAAAAAAACACAGGCTGGTGCAATAATCCATGCACTAAACATCATACTGGTCATTTGGTTAACGACAGCTTGAATAGCAAAGCCCAACAAACTATAGACACATAAGAAAATGATGAGCCATACAAACAGTGGAATACGACCCAAATACAACCAATCGAGCACACGTGTCACGATACCTGCATCGGCATCTACACCTAGCTCTGCATTATGACCAACATCCTCAGGTAGGAATTGATCTAAGAAGCCTTGAGAACCACCCCCTAAAATTGTTAACACAATCTCAAAAAGTCCAAACAAGAACATTAAGCAGAGACTGATGCTAAACACGATATTAGACGGGTGAGTAAACAATTCCCACATTATATTTATCTCTATATTTATGCTTATAAAAAATCAAAAAAATAATTTTGGCCGAATTTTTTTCAGTAAATAAAATAACATTATCTGTCGAAATTGTGTAAAAAAATTACAGATCAGATTAACAAAAAGTCGGCTTTTATGTGAGCTATTACTAAGTTTTTCTTTAAAAATAGTTGATCAATTAAATCAGGATTATCTAAATCTAAAATGAATAGCACTTCTACTTTACCCATTTAAGATTTAAGTCATTGTGATCAATCAAATTTTCAGTCTAATTGCAGATATATAAGTGGTCGTGCTCAAGGGAGAGAAATGGCCTGTTAAACGGCACAGAAAACAATGTTAGGAAATGTAAATTTATAAGCGTCACAGCAGTGCTGAGGGCTTTGCCGTGACTTTCGATGTCATATGAAGATTTGAACTGGCGTTCAATAGAGCGCTTTTTAGTAAGCTTTAACCCTTTTTATAACAATGAAGTTTGAATGCGTACTTTCATATCTAAAGCCGCTTGAACAATAAAGGTTTTCATCCACTTCACTTGTTCGCCCATCGGATTGGTTTTAATCGCAGTGTCTAAAAAGCCCATGCTTTCAAGTTGAAACAATTGTTTTTCGATCTCTTCTTCTAACTGGGTGCTATTGGCTGCGAGCGGGAAATGGATTAAGTGAAATGTTTTGGGAAAATTATAAAAAGCATAGAGCAGATTAAATGCACGTTGATCGGCTTTTAAATTGCCAGCGCCAATTTCGTAGCCGCGATCTTGGTTACTGTGAGTCACCCCAATCAAAAACTCGAGTTTATTGTCCAAAAGTCGTAGGCCGAACTGAAGGCCAATTTGGTCAGCACTCAGCTCATGTTGTATAAAGTTATTCAGCGGGCTGCCATCATCATTTAAAGCTTCTTGGAGGACGAGCATGTGTGAAGAATGCTGATAAATATAGCCAGCAAGACCTGCGGCTTCAATCAGCGACTTTAAGGTTTCAAGCGTATAGTGACTATATGGCATATCAATAACTGTTGGAGAGCGATATAGCTACTTTAGGTAGTTTGAGCGAGTTTGAATACCGATTGTTTAGAGGATTTAGCGATTAGTTAATTGATAAAAAATTGCGTAGACTTACGGATCTCGGACTAGAATAATAATGAAATTGATAAGCCTATCGTATTAAATTAATTAAAATTGATAAGCAGTATCAGACAATTTGTATATGACGAATAAGAATATCAATATCACAAAACAAGCAATCGTTATGAAAGCTTAATCACTATAATGTATATATATCTTTAAAAGTGTAATAAGTACACATATTCTAAGCTGGTGTTGTCCATGTCATTAAATGAGGAAAGACTTACTCATCTTAAACAGCTTGAAGCTGAGAGTATTCATATCATCCGTGAAGTTGCTGCTGAGTTCGAAAACCCAGTAATGCTGTATTCAATCGGTAAAGATTCAGCGGTCATGCTGCATCTTGCTTTAAAAGCATTCTATCCTGCCAAACTTCCATTCCCACTACTGCATGTAGACACGGGTTGGAAATTTAAAGACATGATTACTTTCCGTGACAACATGGCAAAAGAGCATGGCTTTGATTTGATCGTGCATCAAAACAAAGAAGGTAAAGACGCAGGCGTGAATCCGTTCGATTACGGTAGCTCAAAATATACTGATATCATGAAAACTCAAGGCTTAAAACAAGCACTTGATAAATATCAGTTTGATGCGGCTTTCGGTGGTGCGCGCCGTGACGAAGAGAAATCTCGTGCCAAAGAGCGTGTTTACTCATTCCGTGATACTAAACACCGTTGGGACCCTAAAAACCAACGTCCTGAACTTTGGAATCTTTACAACGGTAAAGTGAACAAAGGCGAAAGTATTCGTGTGTTCCCATTGTCTAACTGGACTGAGTTGGATATTTGGCAATACATCTACCTCGAAAATATTAAATTGGTTCCTTTGTACTTGGCTGCTGAACGTCCAGTAGTTGAGCGTAGCGGTACACTGATCATGGTTGATGATGAGCGTATGCGTTTGAACGAAGGTGAAGTACCACAAATGAAATCGGTGCGTTTCCGTACTTTAGGTTGTTACCCACTTACAGGTGCGGTTGAATCAACTGCAACAACTTTACCGGAAATTATCCAAGAGATGCTTTTAGCCACAACATCTGAACGTCAAGGCCGTATGATCGACCATGACGAAGCAGGTTCGATGGAAAAGAAAAAGCAGGAAGGTTACTTCTAAGAATCTCATAATCTCCCCCTAACCCCCTCTTTACTAAAGAGGGGGAACTCCCGAGAAATAACGGAGCAAAGTCTCCCTTTCTTAAAGGGAGATTTAGAGGGATTAAAAAGATTCAGAAACCGATTTCAAAAGAATATGTGGAGCTTTGAGCAATGTCTCATCAATCAGATTTAATTAGCCAAGACATCTTGGCGTATTTAAAACAACACGAAAATAAAGACCTTCTACGTTTCCTCACTTGCGGTAACGTTGATGACGGTAAATCGACTTTAATCGGCCGTTTGCTTTACGATTCAAAATTGATTTATGAAGATCAATTGCAAGCCGTGACTCGTGACTCTAAAAAAGTCGGTACAACGGGTGATGCGCCTGACTTGGCTTTACTTGTCGATGGTCTACAAGCAGAGCGTGAACAAGGTATTACCATTGACGTGGCTTACCGTTATTTCTCTACTGAAAAACGTAAGTTCATTATTGCTGACACCCCGGGGCATGAGCAGTACACACGTAACATGGCAACTGGTGCGTCGACTGCCGATTTAGCGATCATCTTGATTGATGCGCGTTATGGCGTTCAAACGCAAACTCGTCGTCACTCATTTATTGCGAGTCTTTTGGGTATTCGTAATATCGTGGTTGCAGTGAACAAAATGGACTTGGTTGAATTCTCTGAAGCGCGCTTCAATGAAATTCAAGCGGAGTACAACGAGTTCGTTAACCAACTGGGCGACCGTAAACCTGCGAACATTATCTTCACGCCAATTTCTGCGTTGAATGGTGATAACGTTGTAAACAAATCTCCATCTACACCTTGGTACCAAGGTCAAACTTTAATGGAGACTTTGGAAACTGTTGAAATTTCGCATGATACGAGCAAGCACGAATTCCGTTTCCCTGTTCAGTATGTCAACCGTCCGAACCTCGACTTCCGTGGTTTCTGCGGTACGATTGCACTTGGTGAAGTGAAAGTTGGCGATACCATTACTGCATTACCATCTGGTAAGTCGTCTACGGTTAAAGAAATTGTAACTTTTGACGGTAACTTAGACCATGCTGTTGCAGGTCAAGCGGTGACTTTAACACTGAACGATGAAATTGATATTTCACGCGGTAACGTGTTGGTTAAAGCGGGCGAACAGCCACTCATTTCACGTTCTGCACGTGCCTCTGTGGTATGGATGACAGATGCGCCTTTAGTAGTTGGCAAGCTGTATAACGTGAAGTTTGGTACACAAACTATTCCTGCGAAAGTTGCGAAAATTAACTATCGTACCAATGTGAACACACTGGAAAAAACGGAAGTTGAACAGCTTGAATTGAATGCGATTGCAGATGTAACGATTGAGTTTGATGCGCCTGTGGTATTTGACCGTTACCAAGACAGTCGTTACACAGGTTCATTCATCTTTATTGACCGTTTAAGCAACGTGACTGTTGGTGCGGGTATGGTTGAATCTGCGGTTGAATGGACTGCACACAACGAGCCTGTAACTGCTGAAGCGCGTGCTGCACGTTTAGGTCAAAAACCTGCTGCGGTAACTGTGACTGCAAAAGCCCTTGAAAATGCGCAAGCGATTGAAAGCTTGTTGATTCAACAAGGTGTGGTTGCGATTGCGAAAGCGGGTCTTTCTGCTGATCAAGTTGCGCTGGTTCGTGAAACTGGTGTGGTTGTGATTACAGATGCGACCGAAGGCACTGATGTGACTTATGCCTTCGATGCTGCTGAAGAAGTTGCTGAGAAAATTGTTGAGTTGGTTCGTCTGTAATAGACTGAATTGATTTTAAAAGACCCGCCGAAAGGCGTAATGCCAGTCAGTTAAGAGATTGACTGGCTTTTTCTTGGGTATTTTTGAGGTTTTCCTTTTACAACCCTTGGATAACTCCTCACTCTTCTCTCAGGTATAACATACCGATTAGATTTCTCCATTA
>NZ_VPCH01000033.1:0-25918 GCF_013418285.1 Acinetobacter sp. YH12152 | reverse complement strand
TTAGAGGAATTGCCACAAGATACGATAAGCTAAAACGTAACTATCAAAGCGCTGTTGCTTTAGCTTGTATATTTATATGGTTGCCTCTTTAGCTCAATTTATCGGCTGTAAATGTCAACACACCCTATTATCGATAGACAAAACGACGCATACCTGCACGTAAGGCAAATGCGCCATGCATATATACGCCACCTAGCCAATACGGCACATTATAAATATCTTCATGGCGATATTTAACTAAAGCAAACTGAGCCAATAGTCCTTCAAAGAACATACCACCAAAAGCAAGCATGATGGCTAATATCAGTAGCCATGTACGCTCATAGCTAAATAACCAGCGAATAAAAAAGCTAATGTAAAAAATCCAACAAAGTGCTTCGGGATGAAAATTGCCAAATCCGCTGAGTATGTAGACGATGGCAAATAGTATTAGGCTCTCGACGAGTGGCGCAGTGCCGTCATGATGGCAACTGAGCTGAGTCATCACATAATGTTTAAGTAGTTGTGTAAGTTGAATATAGCTAAATGCCATGAAGGCAAAGGCAATAAAAAAGCCGGGGAATACCCACCAAGCCTGATGGAAAAATAATGGTTTGGGATAACTAAGCGTTTGGGTATAGACATGAATTGCATCGCAAAAAGTTGCGACGATTGCTGCCAGCAGGGCAAGTATAAATATGCCTGAGAATTGAGTGGTTCTCGTCATCATTCATCCTGAAAAGTGGGGTCTTTTTATTTTATGTGTTCTTTATAGTCTGATTGAGTAAAAAAGGCTAGGAATAAAGATGGTCGTAGTAATATTTTTAGTTAGCTACATGTGTACACATAAAAAATATGTAGCTTAGTTGGTTAGAGCCCCGTGCTTATAATGCAAGGGTCACAAGTTCTACTCTTGTTATAGCCACAATATTATGAAAAACCCACTCAGATTGAGTGAGGTTTATGCCTGAAATTTATGTTTGTTATTTTGTATGTCTAAAATTGCAGATTTTAATACTTGAAGGCAAATTTTTGCCGTTTCTTCTCTTGGTGAAAATTGCTCACTCATTTGTTGAAATGGGTGGATATAGTTTCTGAAATCTCTTAATTCTTTACTGAAACGATAGGTATCTTTTTCAAGTATTCCAATAGAGTGGGATACTTCGATAAAGTTATTTAGTGTCCATTGGTCAAAATTTTTAACTTTTCCATCTTTTTTAGGGCTTTGTCTGGATAAATTAAAAACTTTGGGGTTTAGAGATGCTATGTTTAAAAATAATCCTTCTAATGTACTACCTGCTAATAAAACGACTGATAAATATGCTTCAGCTTTGAAAGCTTTTTCTATTTCTTGCATTCTCTTATCAATTATTGGAACTAACGCTGGTATTAAATTGAGTTTAGAGCAATCAACATTGAACTCATGTTTGATAAAATTATTTTCCAGATTTTCTTCTTCAGTATTTAAATTTTCGTCTAAATTTACTTCACTAACTGATTCTATAAAAATCTCTGTGTTTCTTCGCGCCACACGAAATTTATCGAATTGAAGATATTTGTTAAAATTAGCTATTAGAGAATCGAGCCTTTTTAAATCATCCATGTAATTAATGGGATTAAAGAGTGTCTGAATACATATTTTTATCTTTTCAGTTTTATTAATTCTTCCTAACCGAAAATCTGTATATGCCCATCTTGCTGGAAAGCCCTGACCATAAGTATCCATGTAATCGAAGGTTGAGAAAAAATCTATAATTTTGGGACCTGATCGGTATTCGGTAGTTTCGTTAATTAGGTCGCGAAGTTTTTCCAGAGTTTTTGATGATAGGTGCATATTTATTAAGAATAATTATTTGAAATAAATATAACTTTTAACTTGAATTTTGTACATAAAGAAGTAGCGAATTAACATCATCCGTCTGCAATTGCTCCCGCATCTTTAAAAACTGCTTTTCATCTAAGTCATAAAGCTTAAGGGAAAGTAGTTTTTTGATATTTTCTTCAGGAAAGCGATATTTAATAACTTTAGCGGGCACGCCGCCGACAACTGCATAAGGTGGCACATCTTTAGTCACCACCGCGCCAGTAGCTACCACAGCACCTTCACCCAGTGTCACGCCTTGCATAATCATCGCACGTGAGCCGATCCAGCAGCCATCACCAATGATGGTGTCACCCGCAGGGACAAAACTCCGTGTATCAAACGGAAATGCCGAAATCCAGTCTGTTCGGTGGAGTTGGTTACCACCCATCATAATCACGCATTCTGCGCCAAAACAGACAAAATTACCGATATATAGCTGGTCTATCGGCTTCTCAGTTGTTGCGGGTTTATCGTGTAGATAACGCACCACACAGCGCTCAAAACCCTGATCCCAATATGCAGAATAATATGAATAATTACCTTTGATGTGAATATTTGGGTTCTTCACTGTTTTAGAGATGAACTCAAACTCACACCAATGATTGACAGGTGAATTAATCAATTTTTCAGACATAAGGTTTAATAGCAATAATGATTCGCGTGACTATTTTAGCTGACTCGCTATAAATGTCGACTATAGATAAAGACTTAAGCTCGTTTTAAATGCAGCAAATGCGTGGCTTGAGTATGTCGTAATCCATCCTTACGATTTGCAAAATAACGCTGAGTAATGTCATGTGCAGATAAATCTTCTAAGACCACATAACCCAGCTTTGTCACGGCAAGGTGTAACTCATTACTGTGAATTGTCCCAATAATGGGTTCACTTAAAAAATAGGTAAATTTGGAAACAGCAAATGATCCGACACGCTCTATACCAGTTAAATCTTGATAGGGAATGGAATAATCTAAAACCAATTCGCTACCTGAGGCTGCAAATTCGGCAATGGTTTGCAAGGTGCTCATAGTTGTTTCTGGTTTTAAATAATGCGTTGTAGCAAGCCAAGAAAAGAAAGCGGGTTGCTCAGTATCATAAGAACTCCGTTTTAAGGCATGCGCTAAATTTTCTTTCTCAAAATCAATCGAAACAAACTCAACATGGTCTGGAACATGCCCGAGTTTCTGTAGACTTTTTATTTTTAAAGCCTGAGTATCTGGGTGATCAACTTCAAAGATTTTAATATCGGAGTACTTCTGCGCTAAACGGAGGACAAAAGAATCTAGGCCAGCACCAATCAGCACATATTGTTTAATCCCTTGTTGTACTGCCATTTCTAATTGATCTTCGGCATAGCGTGAACGAGCCACCACCTGTGCAGTGAGTAATCCAAATGTTTGATTGGGTATTTTGCTATTTAACGCTTTTATACATGCACGATTTGAAAGCAGTCGACGCCAAATTGGACTGGTTAAATGAAAGGCATAAGGGTCGGAAAAAACAGGTTCGTTCGCATATAGATAATGATTTGCGCGAATGGCAGCAGCAGCTTGTGCTGTTCGGCTTGCATGTCAAAATTTCATCGTGTGTTATGACTCTTTTTGTTTAGATAATACTTTAATGAAATAAGCCATTTGAACAATGATGTATTCAGTCGACTATTGTTGCTGAACGTACATTTTGGTCATTCGATAGGATGCATTGGAATAAGCGAAAAACCTAGAACAATAAAAAACCCCTCAAAAGAGGGGCTTAAAATTGCTTATCTTAATGATTAAAGATATTCAACTTTAGAAATTTCATACTCAACTTCACCTTGTGGTGTGTTGATTTTTACATCGTCGCCTTCGTTTTTACCCAAAAGACCACGCGCAATTGGAGAGTTCATAGAGATTTTGTTGATTTTAAAATCTGCTTCGTCATCACCAACGATTTTATAAGTCTTTTGTTCTTCAGTATCTAAGTTTTCAATGGTCACAGTCACACCGAAAACCACACGGCCATTTTGCTCAAGTGATTTAACATCAATCACTTGGCAAGCACCCAATTTACCTTCGATATCTTGGATACGGCCTTCACAGAAACCTTGTTGCTCGCGAGCAGCGTGGTATTCAGCGTTTTCTTTCAAATCCCCATGTTCACGCGCTTCAGCAATTGCTGCAGTAATACGTGGACGATCAACACTTTTAAGTTGCTGTAATTCTTTCTCTAGGGCAATTTTGCCTTCGGGAGTCATAGGATAACGTTGCATTGTTGTCCCTCATGTTTGTAAAAAGAAAAAATCAGTAAAATTTTTACTGACCTAGAAATGAAAAAAAGCCCGCCACCGAGAGGTGGCGGGACTTCTCGGTAACTTAATTAACCTTTAGTAAGGTCTTGTAAGCGGTATACATCCATTGGCAATTTGATTGCTAAAGCTTGGCATACTGCATCAGCACCGTTAAGGGTAGTTGTGTAATACACTTTACCTTGTAATGCAGAGCGGCGGATCGAGAATGAATCTTCTTGAGCCTGTTTGCCTTCAGTTGTATTGATAATGAGGTGAACTTCGCCATTTTTCAAGCGGTCTACGATATTAGGACGGCCTTCAGTCACTTTGTTCACACGTTCACATTCAATACCAGCATCTTTAATCACATCATAAGTACCGCCAGTAGCGATCACTTTGAAGCCAAGATCTGTCAACTGTTTCGCAATACCAACAGCACGAGGCTTGTCAGAATGACGAACAGATAAGAATGCATGTTTTACTTCGCCTTCCGTTGGTAGGCCTGGTAAACGGTCATTAGAGCCTAACACAGCTTTATAGAACGCTTCACCAAATGTTTTACCTACACCCATCACTTCGCCTGTAGATTTCATCTCAGGGCCAAGAATTGGGTCAACACCAGGGAATTTATTGAATGGGAACACCGCTTCTTTTACAGAGAAGTGTTCAGGAATAATCTCTGTAGTGAATCCTTGAGATTCTAGAGATTGACCTGCCATACAACGCGCAGCCACTTTCGCTAAAGATTCGCCGATACACTTAGATACGAATGGAACAGTACGTGATGCACGTGGGTTCACTTCTAAGATGTATACGTCAGTACCTTTAACCGCAAACTGTACGTTCATCAAACCGATTACGCCAAGCTCTTTTGCCATAGCGATGGTTTGACGGCGCATTTCGTCCTGAACTTCTTTAGATAAAGAGTAAGGAGGAATAGAACATGCTGAGTCACCTGAGTGAATACCCGCTTGTTCGATGTGCTGCATGATACCGCCGATCACAACGTCTTTACCGTCAGATACGCAGTCCACGTCAACTTCAATCGCATCGTCTAGGAAGTGGTCAAGAAGTACTGGCGCTTCATTCGATGCTTGAACTGCATCACGTAGGTAGCGTTTCAATTCGTCATCGTTGTATACGATTTCCATCGCACGACCACCAAGTACATACGAAGGACGTACTACAAGTGGGTAGCCAACTTTAGCAGCTTCTGCCATACCTTCTTCAGCAGATTTTACAATGCTGTTGTTTGGTTGACGAAGTTGCAGACGTTGAATCATTTGTTGGAAACGTTCACGGTCTTCTGCACGGTCAATTGCGTCTGGTGATGTACCGATAATTGGCGCACCAGCTTCTTCTAAAGCACGAGCCAATTTAAGCGGAGTTTGACCACCGTACTGAACGATAATGCCTTTTGGCTTCTCGATACGAACGATTTCAAGTACATCTTCCAAAGTAATTGGTTCGAAGTACAAACGATCTGATGTGTCGTAATCTGTAGAAACTGTTTCAGGGTTACAGTTCACCATGATGGTTTCATAACCGTCATCACGCATAGCAAGAGCCGCGTGTACACAGCAGTAATCGAATTCGATACCTTGACCAATACGGTTAGGACCGCCACCAATGACCATGATTTTGTCACGGTTCGATGGGTTCGCTTCACATTCTTCATCGTAAGTTGAGTACATGTAAGCTGTATCAGATTCGAATTCTGCAGCACATGTATCTACACGTTTGTAAACTGGAGTTACGCCCAAGTTCCAACGGTGTTTACGGAATTGTTTTTGTGAAATGCCCATCAAGTCTGCAATGCGAAGATCTGATAAACCTTTACGTTTGAAAGAACGGATGTTGTCCGCGTTCAAATCACCAAAACCTAAAGTTTTGATTTGGTTTTCAGTTTTGATGATGTCTTCGATTTGAATCAAGAACCAACGGTCAATTTTGGTTGCTTCAAATACTTCATCAAGAGTGAAACCGTGACGGAATGCATCGCCTACGTACCAAATACGCTCTGGACCTGGAACTTTCAATTCAACAAGAATTTTCTCACGTGCGCCTTCAGTGCCCACAGCGATTTTTTCGTCAAAACCACATGCGCCCACTTCAAGACCACGAAGCGCTTTAGACACCGATTCTTGGAAGTTACGGCCAATGGCCATTACTTCACCTACAGATTTCATCTGAGTCGTCAAAGTTGCGTCAGCTTGCGGGAATTTCTCGAAGTTGAAACGAGGAATTTTCGTTACAACATAGTCGATCGCAGGTTCGAAAGATGCAGGAGTTGTGCCGCCAGTGATGTCATTTTTCAATTCATCAAGGGTATAACCTACAGCCAATTTCGCCGCGATTTTCGCAATTGGGAAACCTGTTGCTTTAGACGCAAGTGCAGATGAACGAGAAACACGTGGGTTCATCTCGATCACAACCATACGGCCGTCTTTCGGGTTGATACCGAACTGAACGTTAGAGCCGCCAGTTTCAACACCAATTTCACGAAGTACAGCTAAAGATGCATTACGTAAAAGCTGGAATTCTTTGTCTGTCAATGTTTGCGCAGGAGCAACAGTGATTGAGTCACCAGTGTGCACGCCCATTGGGTCAAAGTTTTCAATGGTACATACAATGATACAGTTGTCGTTTTTGTCACGAACAACTTCCATTTCGTACTCTTTCCAACCAATTAAAGATTCATCGATCAATAATTGTTTGGTTGGAGAAAGATCGAAACCGCGTTCACAGATTTCAATGAACTCTTCACGGTTGTAAGCGATACCACCACCTGAACCACCCATGGTGAATGATGGACGGATAATTACAGGGAAGCCGAAACGTGCTTGGATTTCCAAAGCGTGTTCCATGCTTTCTGCAACGTCAGCGCGAGGGCATTCCAAACCGATTTTACGCATTGCGATATCGAAAAGTTTACGGTCTTCCGCTTTTTCGATCGCCTCTTTCGTCGCGCCAATCAATTCAACATTGTATTTTTCTAAAATACCGTTGGCATCGAGTGCAAGGGCACAGTTCAATGCTGTTTGACCACCCATTGTAGGAAGAACTGCGTCTGGGCGTTCTTTCTCAATGATTGCAGCTACAGTTTGCCAAGTAATCGGCTCGATGTAAGTTGCGTCTGCCATAGCAGGGTCAGTCATAATGGTTGCTGGGTTAGAGTTTACCAAAATAACACGGTAGCCTTCTTCACGAAGGGCTTTACATGCTTGAGCACCTGAGTAGTCAAACTCACATGCTTGACCGATGACAATCGGACCAGCACCAATAATTAAGATGCTTTTAATGTCTGTACGTTTAGCCATGATGCTTCCTTAATTACTTCTTAGATGCTTCGATAAGTTCGATGAAATGATCGAACAATGGTGCGCAGTCATGTGGACCAGGGCTTGCTTCGGGGTGACCTTGGAAACTGAACGCAGGTTTGTCTGTACGATGAATTCCTTGAAGGGTTTGGTCGAACAGTGATTTGTGCGTAGCTTTCAAGTTTGCAGGTAATGTTTCTGTATCGACTGCGAAGCCATGGTTTTGCGAAGTAATCATCACAATACCAGTTTCCATGTTTTGAACAGGATGGTTGGCACCGTGGTGGCCGTGAGGCATTTTCACAGTTTTTGCACCTGAAGCAAGTGCAAGAATTTGGTGACCCAAGCAAATACCAAATACTGGTACATTGCGAGCATCTTCTACAATTGTTTTTACAGCTTCAATTGCGTAGTCACATGCAGCTGGATCGCCGGGGCCGTTCGATAAGAACACGCCATCTGGATTCAATGCAAGTACGTCAGCAGCAGGAGTTTGCGCAGGCACGACAGTCAATTTACAACCGCGGTCTGCGAGCATACGTAAGATGTTGGTTTTGACACCGTAATCGTATGCAACAACATGGAATTTAGCTTCAGGCTGAGAGAAACCTTTACCTAATGTCCAAGAACCTTCAGTCCATTCAAAGCCTTCAGGGTCACAGCATTCTTTTGCAAGGTCTAAACCATTTAAACCACCAAAAGCGCGTGCTTTAGCTAAAGCTTCTTCTTCTGTAATGTTTTCGCCAGCAAGGATACAACCATTTTGTGCACCTTTTGCTCGCAGAATACGCGTTAATTTACGTGTATCGATGTCTGCAATAGCAACAACATTGTGTTGTTCAAGGTAATCACCAAGTGATTGCTCAGCACGGAAGTTGCTATGCAATAAAGGTAGGTCACGAATGATCAATCCGTTAGCCCATACTTTATGAATTCGACCTGACTCAGCGTCTTCATCATTACAACCTGTGTTACCGATATGTGGGTAAGTTAGTGTCACAAGTTGTTGTGCATAACTAGGGTCAGTCAAAATTTCTTGATAGCCAGTCATTGCTGTATTAAAAACGACTTCACCAGTCGTACTACCCGATGCGCCAATAGAAGTACCTTTAAAGATAGTTCCGTCGGCAAGGGCTAAAATTGCTGGGGTGCTCAAACCAAAGCTCCTGAAATTTAGGCTGTAAAAAAGCGAGAAGACGAAAAAAAAGGAAGGCTGCTTAAAAACCTACCCTCCTTACATCATCTGCTCGCTTGAACTTAACACGGCATTATACGCAGAAAGCCACTGAAAGTCCATCGCAAATATCAGGAATAAAGCAGATAAAGCGCTTGCATTTTAGAATAAAGTTTGGTTTTGCAAAATCGTAGAAAAATGTAAGCAATTAATTATTGTCAGACAAATCATAAATTAAAATTTATCAAAAAGCGCTAATGTGGGTCGGTCAGCAAAAACTATAGGTACAAAGTCATGGCAACACAACAAAAACAAACAGCGGCTAAATCCTCCCTGAAAGAAGTCGTTATCGAAGGTGCTGAAAAGCTTGAACAAGTTGCAAAAGAGGCAAGTGTTCAAGCCACAGAAGCGGTCACTGAAAGCAAAGAAAAGATCGGAGCAGAGGCAAAGCAGTTGAATGCCAGTGTGCAAGATCAATTGCGTCAGTTGAAGCAAGATGTATTGAATAAACTTGATCAGTTAAAAGTTCAGTTTGGTTCATCGCAAAAAGATTTTAGTGAACTCAAAGAGTTTGTGAAAACTGAGTTTAATACGGTTATTGATGATCTTTCAAAACTTGGAAAAGAGCTGAAAGAAGATGTGACCCAAATTTCAGGAAAGCACAAAGATCATTTAACAGAAACATTTAAGCGTTCTAAGGAACATACTTTAGAAGCGTGGAAAAAAGTTTCACCAGTGAAAGCTGATGTTACGGATCAAACCACAGATCTTAAAAGTTAATTGTGAATGACATGAATTTTAAAACGCTTGAGCTAAGTCTAGTCATTCCAGGGAGCTGGATTCGGTGAGAGCGAATTAAACTTCAATTTAACGCTAAATATGCAAAAGGGAGTCATTAATGGCTCCCTTATTGTGAATGGTACATTTAAGTCCAAAATACTTATTTAAAATAAACAGGCAATAAAAAAGCAAAAGATCGTACTTTTGCTTTTTATTGAAGATCAAAACATCAAATGGTTTAGAACTGATGTAGCCAATCACGTTTGTTGTGAAAGTCAGCATTTGGACTACTATGCTGCATGGCATAGTACTGTTCACCTTGAGGGGTTTTCAGTACTGCAGTTAGACCAATATAGAGATCTTCCCATTTAAGTTTGTACTTCAGCATAAATTCTGTCAGATCAAGACTGACATTTAAGCCATAGTGCGTCCGTTTCAACTGATTCAGTTCAATATCGTAAGCAGCTTGTGGCGGCATATCTTCTGGATAGCGATATTCTTCAAACTGGTAAGCCTGCCAAGCTTGTGAAGGGGAGAGGTTGATTTCACGATAAAAGTCTTCATTGCGTACACCAATAAAAACTTCTAAGCAGGTCTGTTCCCACAAAAAATCGATTCGTGGGTGAGATGATACCAATTCTGGCCATTGAATCAGTTGGTTTGGGTCTCGAATCCAATAACCCACATTTAAAGTATATGGGCTTTGTTGTTCGATAGCACCAACGACTGATACAGCCTGAAAGCGACGATCAAAAGCGCTGAGTTCGAAACTTGCCATAAATGCTTAGTTAGACAGGTGTGCGTAGCGAACAAGGTTAGACAGTTTTGCATTTTGTTTTGCCGCTTTACGGTAAATCAAAGCAATCTTACCAATCGTTTGAACAACTTCAGAACCTGAAACAGTCGCAATTTCAGTAATCATTGCAGCACGAGCTTCACGGTCTTCTGCCACAACTTTCACTTTAATTAACTCATGGTCGTTTAACGCACGGTTTAATTCTTCAACAACGCTTTCTGATAAGCCTTTGTCCGCAACCATTACAACTGGGTTTAGGGTGTGACCAATTTGACGTAAGCGTTTACGTTCTTGAATAGATAAAGCCGCCATAAATATAACCTAATTTTAAAAACGACCTAGTATAGCAAAATCAAAGTTGAAGCGCTGTATTTAATCGGCATTTTCTCGATGAAGATTATTGAAAAAAACATGATTTAAGATGCTTTTTAGATACACATGTCTACTGCAAAAGTGCTGAATTTCACGTACAATCAAGACTGAGAAGTTTTTTTTATTTAGAGAGTTATGGCTACCCGCATTACTAACCAGAAATTATCCAAAAGTAGTCGTGACTGGATGCGTGAGCATCTTGATGACCCCTTTGTGAAAAAAGCACAAAAGGAAGGATATCGTGCGCGTGCCGCTTATAAATTGCTTGAAATTCAAGAAAAATACAAATTGATCAAGCCAGGCATGACCGTTGTCGACTTAGGTGCTGCACCAGGTAGTTGGTCGCAAATTGCCGGTAAACTTGTTGGTGACAAAGGTTTGGTTATTGCTTCTGATATTTTACCAATGGATGCTTTACCCGATGTGACCTTCTTGCAAGGTGACTTTCGTGAACAAGAAGTGTTCGATGAATTGTTAAAAATTTTAGATGGACGTACTGTAGACGTTGTAATTTCAGATATGGCCCCCAATACATCAGGTAATAAGGCTGTAGATCAACCGCGTCAGATCTATCTTTGTGAATTAGCAATCGACTTTGCTCAAAAGGTTCTTGGACCAAATGGACAGTTTGTTGTTAAAGTGTTCCAAGGTATTGGATTTGATGAATACCGTAAGCAAGTTGTAGACACATTTGATGTGCTGAAAACAGCAAAACCGGCGGCTTCACGTGCTCGATCTAAAGAAGTGTTTTTAATCGGGCAGGGACGTAAGAAAGCTTTCAAGTAAAGTTTACTTGCCAACTCGTTAAAAATTGTGCATTTTGTACGTTTTTAAATTATTGCGAAGCTACTCTGCAGCGTAAGTATTAGAGTCACCCATGTAAGTGGGATTGAACGAATTAGATAGAAATGGGAATAAAGCTTTGAGCGATCTTTTTAAGAATGCCGTGTTGTGGCTGGTTATCCTAGGCGTGCTGGTTTTAATCTTCAGCAACGTCAGTGACCGCAATCAACCGACCGCGATGAACTATTCTGAGTTCGTGGCAGCCGTAAATGCGGGTCAGATTAAACAAGTCACCATTGATGGCGAAAGAATTCGTGGCGAAAAATCAAACGGTTCTGAGTTTGAAAGTATCCGTCCTGCGGTTCAAGATCCTGAACTTATGCCGAACCTGATCAAGAACAATGTTGTTGTTGAAGGTACAGCGCCACAGCGTCAAAGTATTTTGATGCAACTTCTGATTGCAAGTTTCCCTGTTCTTTTAATCATTCTGTTATTCATGTTCTTTATGCGCAACATGGGTGGTGGAGCTGGTGGTAAGAATGGCCCAATGAGTTTTGGTAAGTCAAAAGCAAAAATGCTGTCTGAAGACCAAATCAAAGTGACATTTACAGATGTTGCGGGCTGTGATGAAGCTAAACAAGAAGTTGTTGAAATCGTTGACTTCCTAAAAGATCCATCTAAGTTCAAACGACTTGGTGCAAGCATTCCGAAAGGCGTGCTCATGGTTGGTCCTCCGGGTACGGGTAAAACTTTACTTGCTAAAGCAATTGCGGGTGAAGCGAAAGTACCTTTCTTTAGTATTTCGGGTTCTGACTTTGTTGAAATGTTCGTAGGTGTGGGTGCGTCCCGTGTCCGTGACATGTTTGAACAAGCAAAGCGTCATGCGCCATGTATCATTTTCATCGATGAGATCGATGCCGTTGGTCGTCACCGTGGTTCAGGCACAGGTGGTGGTAATGATGAGCGTGAGCAAACATTAAACCAAATGTTGGTTGAGATGGATGGCTTTGAAGGCAACGAAGGTATTATCGTCATTGCTGCAACAAACCGTGCTGACGTATTGGATAAAGCTTTACTTCGTCCAGGTCGTTTTGACCGTCAAGTGATGGTGTCTCTACCAGATATTAAAGGTCGTGAGCAAATCCTGAATGTACATTTGAAAAAATTACCTTCTGTGACTGGTGTAGATGTCAAAGTCTTGGCGCGTGGTACACCGGGCTTCTCGGGTGCTCAATTGGCTAACCTTGTAAACGAAGCAGCACTGTTTGCTGCACGTCGTAACAAGAACACGGTCGATATGCATGACTTTGAAGATGCTAAAGACAAGCTTTACATGGGCCCTGAACGTAAATCGATGGTGATTCGTGAAGAAGAACGTCGTGCGACGGCTTATCATGAAGCAGGTCATGCGATTGTTGCTGAAATCTTGCCGGGTACAGACCCTGTGCATAAAGTGACAATTATGCCGCGTGGTTGGGCACTGGGTGTGACTTGGCAGTTGCCTGAACATGACCAAACCAGCCATTACAAAGACAAAATGTTGAATGAACTTTCAATTTTGTTTGGTGGTCGTATTGCAGAAGAAGTCTTCATTAACCAAATGTCGACTGGTGCTTCAAATGACTTTGAACGTGCAACGAAAATGGCACGTGCAATGGTTACTAAATACGGTATGTCCGATAAAATGGGCGTCATGGTTTACGAAGATGATTCACAGCAGTCATTCATGGGTGGTTTAGGAAGTCGTGTGATTTCTGAAGCAACCCAGCTTGAAGTTGACCGTGAAGTTCGCCGTATTTTAGATGAGCAATATAAAGTTGCTCGCGATATTCTTGAAAATAACAAAGATATCGCTCATGCCATGGTGAAAGCATTGCTTGAATGGGAAACCATTGATCGTGATCAAATCCGTGACATTATGGAAGGTCGTGAACCTCAACCACCAAAAGTGTACATCGCTGAAAATCCAGTGATTGATGTCACACCAACGGATGGTCCAGATGTTCCACCACCACTACCGTCATTGCCAAAAGCATAAAATTTTAAAACCACCTTCGGGTGGTTTTTTTATATGAAAATAAATGCATGTGAGCGAAATGCTGAGCAAACTTAGCGTTAAAATAAGCACAGCAAAATCTGGGATGTGTGATATGAAGTTGGTGTCTTTGCCTAATAAAATTTTAAACTGTGGTAATTTGCAATTAGATTTGTCAGAGCCACATGTGATGGGGATTTTAAATGTTACACCGGATTCTTTTAGTGATGGTGGTAAACACAATGGTAAAGACCAAGCAATAGCACATGCCTTACAAATGATTGCGGATGGGGCGACAGTGATTGATGTCGGTGGTGAGTCAACACGTCCGGGTGCATCCGTTGTTGAGGTTGAAGAAGAAATTCGACGGGTCGTACCCGTCGTTGATGCCTTATCCAAACACAATGTGGTGATTTCTATCGATACATCACAACCTGAGGTAATTGAGGCAGCGGTTCAGGCAGGTGCGCATATCTGGAATGATGTACGTGCATTAACTCGGCCGAATGCCTTAGACGCCGCTGCACAACTGGATATTCCCGTGATCATTATGCATATGCGCGGTGAACCTACTACGATGAATAATCTAGATCAGTATCAAGATGTCGTGGCTAATGTAATCGATGAATTAAAGCAACGTGTGCAAGATGCATTAGACGCCGGTGTGCGTGCAGAAAACATTATGATTGATCCGGGTTTTGGTTTTGCTAAAAATGCGCAGCAAAACTTAAAGCTTTTACAGCAATTCTATCAATTGAATAACATGGGCTATCCGATCCTGTCTGCATTATCTCGTAAGCGTTTTATCGGTGAGGCACTTGGCGGTGCAGATGCACAAAATCGCGCTATAGGCTCGGTTGCAGCGCATCTACTCAGCATTCAACAAGGTGCATGTATGGTTCGAGCACATGATGTTAAAGCAACGGTAGATGCGATACGTGTTTGGCAAGCCATGCAGAATGCAGACTGATTTGAAATTACTGAATCCCAATAAATTTGGTGAATTGTAGTATTTGTGTTATATAAGCGCCCTGAATGTTTTGTGATAGAGTTTCGTATGTTTGCAGATTTACTGCTACCCATGTTTGATGATGAATATTACCCAGATGTGTTGGTTGCAGAGGTGAAGTTATTGGTTGTTCAATTTGCGAAGAAAATTGCAAAAGCAGATTTAAGTTCAACTGATATCTACCATTTTGCCAATGAAACGGTTGCACAGCTCAATAAGATGAAACCTCAATTTGAAGATTTAGATTCGTCTTTGGATGATACGGCTGCAGATTATATTGCAGAAGCCATGATGATGGTGCTGCAAGATGAAGGCCATATGGAAATTGAAATGGAAGAGTTGGTTGCTAACCGAGAATGGTAATTGAACTTTAAAAAAAGCCCTGTAGTGACAGGGCTTTTTTGTGACTAGAGTTTTAAAAAGTCATTGAGCATTGTCTAAAAAATCTTTAAAAGATGATTTGATCGATGCTGATAGTTTTTGTTCTTCTTGCATGGCTTGTAGGTGAAGGGTGTAGAAATACGTTTGATGTTCTTTTTGTTTTAAGGATTGTTGGTAAGACCAAAATGCCAGTTGGCGAAGCTTTTGTAGTTTTACTCGTTCAATGGCGCTGCTTTCAGGTTTATAAAATAATTCAGTAAATACACATAAAAAGAGACTAAAAAAAAGTCCACAGAGACTGATGAGGTTTAATACATCTATTTGTAGATACTTAAAGTTTATAGCAAGGATAAATGTGAATCCTCCAAGGAAATACAGTTGTATTTGCAGACGGTGAACGGCAGACTTGCTGCTAAAACGTGCTTGATAATGTGCATACCAGACATAGCAATAGATCCATGGAAGAATAATCAATAAACCAAGATTAAACGCCATTTTGGGGTCGTGTATTGAAAGTGCCGTTGAAAGCATATGACCAAGTACAGCGCTGCTAAGGGGGATAGAAAGTATCAGGCAAAAGCTAAAGATTAAAACAGGTGCAGTGGGTGTGAGATTGATAATTTTAAAATGTGCAAACAGCAGCCGTTGATAAAAGGCATCGGGATGCTTGAGTTGTAGTGCGGGGAGATTAAAATCTGAAGGTGTCGGCATCGAATAATAATAGATTTCTAAATTTTAGGCATAAAAAAACCAGCAAATTGCTGGATCTTTTATTGCACCAATCTTAGAAGTATAAGAATGGTGCCCGAGGCCAGACTCGAACTGGCACGCTTTGTGGGCGGGGGATTTTAAATCCCCTGTGTCTACCGATTTCACCACTCGGGCATGTGCGCAATAATAGAGGACGAAATGAAGCTTGGCAAGAGTATTTGATGGTGTTTGTTTTAAAATCAATCAATTCATGCATATAAGTTGAAAATATTCAAAAATAGCGATGTATTGAATGACTTTTTGAGCAGTGATTTAAAGTTTTTTGCACTATATCAATGCCAGCTTATTTCATTAACTCATCAAGATAATGTTCAACATTTTGGTGCTTTAGCTTTTTACATAGCTGATTTTCCTGATGCAGCATTTGTATGTGCAAATTTTGGAACAGGGTAAAGCGCTCAGATAACTGTTTATGATTTGCCTGATTCGGATTACTGAGCGACAAACGTAATTTTGCTTTAAGCATTTGTTTATACGACCAATATGCAATACGACGTGTCTCTTGCAGAAAATAGTATTCTTGGGTGTTACTTCCACCTTTGAAAAGATTTTCTTTATAAAAACGCACAAAGCCGAAACTCATGGCGAAAAAGAACAATACAGATTGAACAAAGGTGCTTTGTAAAAAGGCGATATTGAGTAATTGTAATAAAATCACGATCGCAAGTCTGAACGGCGTATTTTTCAAACTTTGATACAGGGACATTGAACTGTGCTTGATTTGCTTGATGACTAAGGGCACAACCAGCATGAAAAACAGCATAATACTTAGTACAGCAATACCATGAGCGCGAAACTCACTCATTTCTGGAAAATACAGTTGCACTGCATGTCCAATACTCATGCTCAAAGAAATAAAAATCATCGCCGCCAAAACCCAAGGAATAAGTTCTTTGAGTTCGTCTAAAATGCCTTGAGTTTTCAGTTGGCTATAAAATAAATAATTATGTTTAAAGGCTGCTGGATATTGCTGTTTCAGTTGTTGAAGGTAAAGCGCAGCCTGTTTCTTTTGAGCCATATTGTGACGTTAGTATTAAAGCGTGAAAGTAATATAGTTGATTTCGATATTTTTGACAGAATTTTTTTCTAAATCATGTTGTATATCTGAACATTATAAGAGAAATCACAATTTCTATAGTGAAGGTCGCAGTTTTCATCCTTCTTTTATGCGAAAATACATACTTATTGAATATTAAGTTTTTATAGGCAGTTTATGACTGATCATTCTCCTGAAACATTAAGCGATATCGAAATTCTAGACATTCTTCAGTCGATGAAATCAGATGTTTTAAATACTGAAGCAAATGAAGTGATTCGTAGTGGGGGAAAAGCTGGTCGTCAAGAAGCACACAAACAAGCTTTGGTAAAATTAAATCAAGCATTTGAAGATAAATTTGTTGAAGCTGTGACTTTAGCTTTAGGCTTAAATGAAGGCCAAAGTAAAAAAATCCGCTACAAAAAAGACCGTATCCGTATTTTGAAAGTTCGTGGTATCGATTATTTAGCGATTGATGGTGCTGAAACTGCACAAGTATTGTCGCAAGTTGCACAAGCGATTGTACGTGAAGACGCAACGGTGACTCATGACCTCCATAACATTTTTCCATTTTGGAAAGAAGGCTGGCCAATGGTGCAATTCGACAATGTTTATAAAATTTTAGAAGATGATATTCGCATTCATTATGAAGCAGTTCTAGAAGCATTAATTTCAAAGCATTAATTACTACAAATGAACCTGTGAGTGTAAAGCACTGGCTAGTTCTATTGTTAAGCATAAAAAAGCACCTGATGGTGCTTTTTTATCTTTAAAATTTTAAGTTAAGCTCGAATAAAACGGAAACATCCCAAAGATCAGGCCTGCTGCTAACATGACAAAACACGTGATTACAGCCCAGATAATGGTAAATTTCTGATGTTGTCCAAACTCGATACCCGCAAGTCCACAGAGTAAATAGGTCGATGGGACAAGTGGAGAGAGTAGGTGTACAGGTTGCCCTACGATGGAGGCACGTGCCATTTCTACAGGTGCAATTCCATAATGAGCGGCAGCATCGGAAAGAATTGGCAAAACCCAAAAATAGAAAGCATCATTTGACATAAAGAAAGTCATCGGCATACTAATGACAGCAGTAATAGGTGCTAAATAGGGGCCCATACTTTCTGGGATAATTGCCACTAGTTCTTTAGACATGGCTTCTACCATGCCTGTTCCAGCTAAAATACCGGTAAAAACACCTGCAGCAAAAAATAATACCGACCACATTTAAAGCACTACCTGCATGATGTGCGATTAATTTTTTCTGCAAGTCGACATTTTTGTAGTTGACGACTAGCGCAATACACAAAGCCACCATGAATAAAATAGGCATAGGTAAAATACTAAAAACCAGACAAATCATCAGAACGACGGTTAACAGTGCATTGAACCAACGTAGATCTGCGCGGTTGGCTTCTGGATTATCTGAAATTTGAATGTTTTCACCATGGCTGATATCCAATTGGACAATTCCTAGACGCTTTCTTTCCATGCGACCATACATCGTTCCTAAGAAGTACAACCAGCCGATGGCAAATAACATCGGTAAAACCATCGGAACAAAAACATCACTTGGGTCGACATGAAGCGCGCTGGCGGCGCGGGCAGTAGGCCCACCCCAAGGTGTAAGATTCATAATTCCACTAGAGAGCATAATCAAACATGCCATAATCAATGGGCTCATACCTAAGCGCTTATAGAGTGGCAGCATGGCCGCAACACAGATCATATAGGTTGTAGAACCATCTCCATCCAAAGAGACAATTAACGTCAGGGTAATGGTTCCAAGGACAACTTTTAAGGGATCACCTTTGACCATTTTTAAAATAAATTTCACCGAAGGGTCGAACAAACCTGTATCAATCATGATGGCAAAATACAGAATCGCAAAAAGCAGCATGATGCCAGTCGGTGCAAGTTTTTTTACACCTTCAATCATCATGTCGCCAATTTCATTTATTTGTATGTGTGACAAGCTGTCAAAATAAAAACCAAGTAACCACGCAATCAAGGCAAAAAGTAGGGGAATTAAAGTCAGTGCGACAAGTGGGCTTAAGCGTTTCGACATGATTAAATACATAAAGCACAAGATCATGCCCAAACCGAGTACGGTTAACATGGTTCATTCCTTTGAAATATAAAGCTGTTTTTAAATCCAAGGGCAGAGCATAAAGAGAAATTTCATCAGTCAAAACAAAGGTGAGAAAATGTGAAATACATCACTATTTTGATGAAAAATAGTCATTAATAATGAAGGTATTAGGGAAGCGGGATTTTTGATTTATTTTAATTTTTATTCAAAAAAAGTGGTCTGTTTACATATATTCAACATCTGTAGAGAACTGTAAATGCTGTGCAGATACAGTTTAATCACAATAAGTACGCTTAAGCAAAAATAGACAGTAGCGTCCGAATCGGCCAACTAAAAAATCGGAACCAAAAAATTAAGGGATTATAAAAAAACAGACCAAAACGCATAGTTTCGTCAAAATGTTGTCTGCCGCGTTCATAAGGATAAGGCGTTAAAAACCAAGCAGTGACGATCAGTGCAACACCGAGCAATAGAAATAAAGGTTGTGGATGAGCTTTGAAAAAATAATAGATTAGATAAGCCCCAGTATAAAAACTAAAGCAAGTCAAAATCGCTTTAAGTGAAAAAGACATCTTCGTATTCCATCGTATTTATATTTTATTGTTTTAGAAAAAAGAAGAATCGAATTAATCCGATTCTTCTGGTGTATCAAGTTCAGTTTCAGCCTGTTGTAAGCGGGTCACTAATAATTGGTCAATTTTAAAGTGGTCTACATCCACAACTTCAAATTTGTAGCCATGATAAGTAACAAAGTCAGCTGGACGTGGAATTTTACGCAGTTTAAACATCATAAAGCCCGCAAGGGTTTCATAGTTTTCTTCATCGGGCATTTCATCTAAAGCGAGTGCATGTTTTAGATCTTCGATTGGTGTACTGCCATCGATAAGCCAAGAATCTGCATCTCGTTTAATAATTTGTTGCTCTGCTTCAATCGGTGTTACCCAGTCGCCCATCACGGTAATCATAATGTCGGAGAGGGTAATAACGCCAACAACCAAAGCATATTCGTTAATTACAACGGCAAATTTTTCTTTGGTTGAACGGAAACGATCGAGTAATTCAGACAGTGTTAAGGTATCTGGAATCGTGAGGACATTACGAATAGTATTTTCGTTGAGCTGTAAAAGTGACTGATTGTTGAGGATTCGAACCAAAATATCTTTGGCATCCACATAGCCAATCACGTCATCAATATTTTCACTACAGACCAAAAACTTTGAATACGGAAATTCAGCGAGTTTTTGACGAATACTGGCTTCAGATTCTTTGAGGGTAAAGTACACCACGTTTTCACGTGTGGTCATACTTGAAGGGACGTTACGTTCTTCCAGCTCAAATACGTTTTCAATAAAGTGGTGTTCTTGTTTTTGTAGTACACCAGCTTGAGCACCGGCATCCATCACAGCTGAAATGTCGTCAAAGGTAATATTGTCATCACGTGTTGTATTCACTTTGAATAAACGAAACAACAAATTGGCAATGGCATTAATCACCCATGCCATTGGCTTACACACTTTAATAAAGATTTGAATCGGGTCAACAACAGCAACGGCAATTTTTTCAGGTGCGATCATCGCCAAACGTTTTGGCATCAAATCAGCAAATAGAATGAATAAGGATGTGACTAAAGTAAACGACAGGGTGAAACCGATAGTTTCAGTCCACGGGCCCTGATAAAAACGAGTGACTAAGCTAATGAAGTAAGGACGAAAAGCACCTTCACCCAAAATACCGCCAAGAATTGCCACAGCATTTAAGCCAATTTGTGATGCGGCGAAAAAGTCTGCTGAGTTGGCTTGTAAGTCAAGCACACGTTGTGCACGTGAATCTCCAGATTCAGCCAAAATTTTAAGTTTTACTTTTCGTGCACCCGCAAGGGCAATTTCTGTTAATGAAAGAAAACCCGCACCGACGATCAGGAGAATAATAATGACAATATTTTGGAAAAGGCTCACGAATACACCTGTTTGTGATTCATTCTATTTTTCTGTATTTCTAACACAAAAATGGGCAAGGTAGTAGTCTTAACTACTACCTATATAGTGACAGTATACGTTTGAATTAATAAGGAATTAAAGAACTAATTACTGATACTGTGAAAACTGAGAGTTATTCATTAAGTATTCGCGGTTTTCTTCTTCAATCATTTGACGTGCAACATATAAAATAAGTTGACGTAACCAGCGATGAGCAGGGTGATGATGAAGTAATGGACACCAAGCCATTTTTAATTCAAATTCAGGAATATAGAATGGTGGATCACGAAGTAACAGGTTTTGACTTTTGGCTTGAAGTCGAGCAATACGGCTTGGCAGAGTCGCAACCAAGTCAACATTCGATGCCAATAAGCCCGGCATTTGATAATGACGGGTGAAAACTGAAATTTTACGTTTTTGGCCAATACGTTCTAAGGCTTGATCAATCCAACCAAGACCCGCTTGTTTTTCAGGATTGACACCAAAACCAACACCCATACCTGTTTTAGACACCCAAATGTGTTGTGCATCTAGATAACTTTTCAGGTTTAAGTTATTTGCAGCAGGGTGCTTGGCATTTAAAAGGCATGAAAAACTGTCACGCCAGACCAAAACTTGGTGGAAACTTTGCGGAATTTCATTAAAGCGGTTAATCGCCAAGTCGACTTTACCTTGTTCCATATCTCGATAAGACACATCACTAGGCGTTAAAAAATCCAGAACCACATTGGGTGCTTCTGAGCGCAAAGCTTTTACTAGGCGCGGCACTAGTGTTGCTTCAGCATAATCTGACGTCATGATGCGGAAGACACGATTTGAAGTGTAAGGTCGGAACTCGGTACGGGGTTCCAAAATCATCGAAAGGTCAGAGAGAGCATCACGGATACGTGGCTGTAATTCAAGCGCACGTTCTGTAGGTGTCATACCTTCTGAAGAACGAATAAGAAGTGGATCATTAAATAAGTTGCGTAAACGACGTAAAATATTACTCATCGCCGGCTGAGTTACACCCAGTTGCTCGGCAGCACGAGTCACATTTTTTTCACGAAGAAGTACATCAAGATAAATTAATAGATTGAGATCGACCCGCTCCAGATTCATAAAATAAATACCGACAATAAAATCATGAAATTTATCTGATTATGCCATAACTACTAAGGCTTGTGTAAAAAATGGATGAAAAAAGACGTGTACTATTGTACTAAAATTCGGCAGTTTTAAGACAAATTTGCTGAAGCGACAGCACATATTTCTTAAACACTTATTACCTGTTTAGAATGATATTTTTAAATAAATATAATAAAAATACGGAGCAATTTTGATTATGCGAAGTGATGTTCATAAAACTCAAAAGTAAGATGAAATATCTCATTTACATGATCATTTGAAGACAGAATAACCAAGTATTTAGCTTGGTGAATTTGGGCAAAAATGGCGTAAAAAATGCTGTTTTTTTTTAAAGTGAATGCTCAGTCGACTTAAGTCTAATGAAGAATAATTCATCAAAATGTTTGAAAAATAGACAAAAAAATTAGCAAAATATTTTAATAAAAGTATTTAAATACAAATACTTATAAATGTTGGTTAATTATTATAATACGACTTTAATCTACATATTTTTTAAATAAATACTGAAAATTAATGCAGAATATTGGATTAATTTTTTTAGTCAATCTACTCTGTGTCTATCGCAACGAAGTGTTCTAAATCTGAACAATCATTCGAGGGTATGATTTTAGCCTTACGTTGCAGAAAAATCCTAATATTATTACAGGAACATATCATGTCTACATACTTAACAGCGATTGATGCAATCCGTGAATTAAAAGCAAAATTCGGAAGCACTTGGCGCGATATTAGCCCAGAAGATGCTGCACGTATGCAAATGCAAAACCGTTTCAAAACTGGTTTAGACATTGCGAAATATACAGCTGCTATTATGCGTCGTGATATGGCTGCTTATGATGCTGATTCTAGCAAATACACTCAATCATTAGGTTGCTGGCACGGTTTCATCGCACAACAAAAAATGATTGCGAACAAAAAATACTTCGGTACAACTGAACGTCGCTATATCTACCTTTCAGGTTGGATGGTTGCAGCTCTTCGTTCAGAATTCGGTCCACTTCCTGACCAATCTATGCACGAAAAAACTTCAGTACCTGCATTGATCGAAGAAATCTACACTTTCCTACGTCAAGCTGACGCGAAAGAATTAAACGACTTGTTCCGTGCGCTTAAAAAAGCAAACGAAGCTGGTGATACTGCTAAAGCTGCTGAAATCACTGCTCAAATCGACGGTTTCCAAACTCACGTTGTGCCAATTATTGCTGACATCGACGCTGGTTTCGGTAACGAAGAAGCGACTTACTTACTAGCTAAGAAAATGATCGAAGCGGGTGCTTGTGCACTTCAAATCGAAAACCAAGTATCTGACGCTAAACAATGTGGTCACCAAGCTGGTAAAGTTACAGTTCCACACGAAGACTTCATCGCGAAAATCCACGCTCTTCGCTATGCATTCTTAGAAATGGGTCTTGATGACGGTATCATCGTTGCTCGTACTGACTCTGAAGGCGCTGACTTGACTCAAAAAATCCCAGTGGTTAAAGAGCCAGGCGACATCGCTTCTCAATACATCAGCTACTTAGACACAACTGAAATTGACATTTCAGAAGCTCAAGAAGACGAAATCCTAATCAAGCGTAACGGTAAACTTCACCGTCCAAAACGTCTTGCTTCTGGCTTGTACCAGTTCCGTCCAGACACGCAAATTGACCGCGTTGTACTTGACTGCGTATCTAGCCTTCAAAATGGTGCTGACCTTCTTTGGATCGAAACTGCGACTCCAAACGTTGAAGAAATCGCTCACATGGTTAACCGTGTTAAAGAAACAGTTCCAAATGCGAAACTTGTTTATAACAACTCGCCTTCATTCAACTGGACTTTAAACTTCCGTCAACAAGCTTACGACCGTTGGGTTGCTGAAGGTAAAGACGTTTCTGCTTACGACCGTGCTAAACTAATGAGCGCTGAATACGATAACTCTGAATTAGCTGCTGAAGCTGACGAAAAAGTTCGTACGTTCCAAGCTGATGCTTCTCGTGAAGCGGGCGTGTTCCATCACTTGATCACACTTCCGACTTACCATACAGCTGCTCTTTCTACTCACGAGCTTGCTCAAGGTTACTTCGGCGACCAAGGTATGCTTGCTTATGTAGCTGGCGTTCAACGTAAAGAAATCCGCGGTACGATTTCTTGTGTTAAACACCAAGCAATGGCTGGTTCTGACATCGGTGACGACCACAAAGAAATCTTCGCTGGTGACAACGCGCTTAAAGCGGGTGACGATGCGAAAAACACAATGAACCAATTCGCTGCTCACTAAGCATTGAACTGATTCGAAAAAAAGCCCAGCGAAAGCTGGGTTTTTTTATGGCTTTAAAATCTTCTTAAATTCATTTATTGAAGTGTGTCGATATAAAAAAGCAGGGCATAACCCTGCAAATAGAGTGAGACAGCCTTTATTTAAGGCAAAAGGATAATTAACCAAGTAAAAAAAATAATTGCTAAAGCGACAAATTGAGCTGCACTTCCCATATCTTTGGCAATTTTAGAAAGTGGATGCTTGTCTAAAGATACCCGGTCGACAACGGCTTCAATGGCAGAATTGAATAACTCAACAATCAAGGCAAATAAACACACCACCACCATAAGCGCATGTTCAGCACGACTGACATCGAGAAAACAACTGGTGGGAATAAGCACCATATTCATCCAGACAATTTGTCGAAATGCTGCTTCATTTTGATAAGCAGCTTTGAATCCATCGAGGGAATATTGCGTTGCATTTAAAATTCGTTTAAGTCCAGATTTACCTTTAAACGGGG
The DNA here is from genome assembly GCF_013418285.1 of Acinetobacter sp. YH12152. Classification (NCBI taxonomy): domain Bacteria; kingdom Pseudomonadati; phylum Pseudomonadota; class Gammaproteobacteria; order Moraxellales; family Moraxellaceae; genus Acinetobacter; species Acinetobacter sp. YH12152. The sequence goes on along the minus strand of NZ_VPCH01000033.1, from coordinate 1,393 downwards.
AAATTTCACTCATAGTACTGTACAGACGTATAGATTTAAAAACTGGCGAAAATATAGCATGCCAAGCTTAAAGTTTTCTTGCATTCAGTTTTTATTTTATGAGGCCTAAACGTTTAGGATGATTTACATAAGTCTGTATCAAGTTAGCGCTATGTTTATCATGTATTGGACTTAAAATTTGCCTGAATTTCAGGCACAATACAGACGTTTAAAATTTTTAATTTTGAAGCATTTGCTTCATTGCATGAAATAATAAAAGTGATATAGGTCAACAATGAAAAATTTTAGTTTTGCTGTGCTTGCAGCAACACTTTTAACCAGCCAGTTTGTCAGTGCAGAGCCGGCATTTATTCAAACGGAAATCAAAACGAATGTGACTCAGCCAGTGGGATTTTATTCTTTCCAAGTGGGTGCGTATAAAGTCATTGCTTTAAAAGATGGGACACTCGAATTAAGTCCTGATTTGTTTAAACAAAACTTAACTCCAGAAGAAGTCAGTGCCTTATTTCAAAAGCTTGCGGTTGATCAGAGCAAAGGCATACAAACCAGTGTCAATGCATACCTGATTGATGATGGACAAGGCGGCATCAGTCTTGTCGATAGTGGTGCAGCCAGTTGTTTTGGTCCGAACTTAGGTTCTATTGCACAAAATATTGAAGCAGCTGGCTATAAGCTTAATCGTGTACGCAGTGTATTCTTAACCCATTTACATCCAGATCATGCATGTGGCATTGCGAAACAAGGCAAGGCCGTATTTCCAAATGCAACGATCTACGTCAATGAACAAGAAAGTCAGTATTGGTTAAGTGAAAGCACCGTCAACACTTTAGCTACCGAAAAACGTGAAGGTTATTTAGCGACCGTTGTGAAAATTAAAGCTGCGATTGCGCCATATCAAACCATGCGGAGTTTTAAGACCTTTAGCGTTGGTTCGGTGATTAATGGTTTAGAGGTTTTACCGAGTGTTGGACATACACCGGGGCATTATTCTTTTATCTTAAAATCACAAGCTAAAAGTTTTGCCATCCTCGGCGATGTGGTTCATTCCTATCATTTACAGTTTGAACAACCAAAGTTATCTGTCGATTTTGATGTCGATCCGGTCAAAGCCAGTGAAACTCGTTTAGCAATTTTTAAACGTTTTGCTCAAGAGCAAACCTTCGTTGCATTTGCACATTTACCATTTCCGGGTATTGGTAAAATTAGTGAAATGAATGATGGTCAGTTCCGTTGGAACCCGCTAAATTTAGCTCCGACAGCTCCGACAGCTCCGACAGCTCCGACAGCTCCGACAGCTCCGACAGCTCCGACAGCTCCGACAGCTCCGACAGCTCCGACAGCTCCGACAGCTCCGACAGCTCCGACAGCTCCGACAGCTCCGACAGCTCCGACA
>NZ_VPCH01000013.1:0-39376 GCF_013418285.1 Acinetobacter sp. YH12152 | reverse complement strand
TAATGGAGAAATCTAATCGGTATGTTATACCTGAGAGAAGAGTGAGGAGTTATCCAAGGGTTGTAAAAGGAAAACCTCAAAAATACCCAAGAAAAAGCCAGTCAATCTCTTAACTGACTGGCATTACTCACAGTGAGGGCTTTTATTAATGCAAATTATTGAACTGAATCATCCAAATTTGGCGCTAACCAACGCTTCGCCTCATCCAACGTCCAGCCTTTACGCTTCGCATAATCCTCAAGCTGATCGCCTGCGATTTTACCCACGTTAAAGTACTGGCTCTCAGGGTTTGCATAATAAAAACCGCTGACAGATGAAGGCGGCCACATTGCAAAACTAGAAGTCAATTGCGTACCAATCTTGTCGGTAGAACCTAACCAGTCAAACAATGGCGCTTTTTCAGAATGCTCAGGACAAGCAGGGTAGCCCGGTGCAGGACGGATGCCTATATACTTCTCTTTAATCAATTCTTCATTGCTTAAGGTTTCAGACGCTTGGTTACCCCAGAACTCTTTACGGATGCGCTCATGCAAATGCTCCGCAAACGCTTCCGCAAAACGGTCACCTAAAGATTGCGCAAGAATTGCAGAGTAGTCATCGCCTTTAGCTTTGTACTCATTGGCCATTTCTTCTGCACCAAAGATCGATACAGTGAAACCGCCCAAGTAGTCTTCTGCGACACCTTTAGGCGCAATAAAGTCCGCTAATGACAAGTTTGGTTTACCTGTCACTTTATCAGACTGTTGACGAATGTGATGGAAGGTATGCGTAACCGATTGACCATCTTCGCTATACACTTCAACCGAATCCGCTGCAGAACGGTTAGCAGGGTAAATACCAAACACAGCACGAGCATCAAAACGTTTGTTGTCGATGATGTCTTTTAGCATGGTCTGTGCTTGTTCATACAAGTCAGTGGCTGCTTCACCTACAACTTCATCCGTTAAGATAGCAGGGAATTTACCTGCCAAACTCCAAGAAATGAAGAACGGTGTCCAGTCAAAGTACTCAACTAATGTTTCCAAAGGATAATTGGTCAGCGTTTGCGTACCAATAAAGTTTGGCTTCACAGGCGCATTGGCAGCAAAGTCAATTTTTAAGCCATTTTCTACAGATTCAGCATATGTCAGCTTGGCAGCTTTTGGCTGTTTATTGGCAATACGCTCACGGACTTTTTCATATTCAGCACGTGTGTCTTCAACAAATTTAAGCTTCATTTCTTTAGAAAGTAAAGTTGTTGCTACACCCACAGCTCGTGAAGCATCGGCAACATAAATGACTGCATCATTTGAATATTGCGGATCAATTTTCACTGCCGTATGCGCTTTAGAAGTGGTTGCACCGCCAATCATCAATGGAACATTAAAGCCTTTGCGCTGCATTTCTTTCGCAACAAAAACCATTTCATCCAGTGACGGCGTAATCAGGCCAGATAGACCAATAATGTCGACTTTCTCATCAATGGCAGTTTGCAGAATCTTCTCGCAAGGCACCATCACGCCAAGGTCGATGATGTCATAGCCGTTACAGCCCAACACCACGCCCACGATATTTTTACCGATGTCGTGCACGTCGCCCTTCACCGTTGCCATTAGGACTTTACCCTTAGATTGGCCAGCTGTTTTTTCCGCTTCAATGAACGGATTCAGCCAAGCTACAGCCTGTTTCATGACACGTGCAGATTTCACCACTTGTGGAAGGAACATTTTGCCTGAACCGAACAAATCACCTACCACATTCATGCCGTCCATCAGCGGACCTTCAATCACATCGAGTGGACGTTTAGCTTTCAGGCGTGCTTCTTCAGTATCTTCATCAATAAAGGTGGTGATACCTTTCACTAAAGCATGCTCAAGGCGCTTTTCTACGGGAAGCTCACGCCATTCCAAGTTTTCCACTTGTTTTTGCGCAGCACCTTGACCACGGTATTTTTCAGCAACTTCAAGCAGCTTTTCTGTAGCTTCTTGATGGCTTTCACCTTGGTTTTGGTTCAAGATCACATCTTCAACCGCAGCTTTCAGTTCAGCATCAATTTCATCATAAATCGCCATTTGACCTGCGTTGACGATACCCATAGTCATGCCTTGCTGAATGGCATGGTATAAGAACACTGAGTGAATCGCTTCACGTACAGGCTCGTTACCGCGGAAAGAGAACGATACGTTAGACACACCGCCAGAAATCATGGCATGCGGCAAGTTTTGCTTAATCCAGCCAGTCGCTTCAATGAAGTCCACAGCATAGTTGTTGTGTTCTTCGATACCTGTTGCCACTGCAAACACGTTCGGGTCAAAAATGATGTCTTCAGCAGGGAAGCCAACTTCATTCACTAACACGTCATAAGAGCGCTTACAGATTTCTTTTTTACGTGCAGCTGTATCGGCCTGACCATTTTCGTCAAAGGCCATCACAATCACGGCAGCCCCATACTGACGGCACAAACGCGCTTTTGCAACGAACTCGTCATAGCCTTCTTTTAAGGAAATCGAGTTAACAACCGCTTTACCTTGTACACATTTTAAGCCCGCTTCAATGATTTCCCATTTAGATGAGTCAATCATGATCGGCACACGTGAAATTTCAGGTTCAGAGGCTACAAGATTAAGGAAGTGCACCATTGCGCCTTCCGAATCCAGCATGCCTTCATCCATGTTGATGTCGATAATCTGAGCACCGGCTTCAACTTGCTGCTGTGCAACTTCTAAAGCTTCGGCAAAGTTTTCTTCACGGATTAAGCGTAAGAATTTTTTAGAACCTGTTACGTTGGTACGTTCACCCACGTTCACAAAAAGTGATTCTTCAGTGATGTTAAATGGCTCTAAACCACTTAAACGACACGCAGGTTTAGTCTCTGGCACTTGGCGCGGGGCAATGTCTTTTACGGCATTGGCAATAGCACGGATGTGATCCGGCGTTGTACCGCAGCAGCCGCCGGTAATGTTAATCAAGCCACTTTCTGCAAATTCTTTAATAAAGGCAGCTGTTTCTTCAGGGGTTTCATCATAACCGCCGAAGGCATTTGGTAAGCCAGCGTTCGGATGGGCTGAAACAAAAGTATCGGCAACGTCAGCAATGGTTTTTACATGCGGACGCATGGCATCTGCGCCTAGGGCACAGTTAAAGCCGATTGACAATAAGTCGCCATGACGCACAGAGTTCCAGAACGCTTCAGCGGTTTGACCTGTCAATGTACGGCCAGATGCATCGGTAATTGTGCCTGAAATCATCAATGGCAATTCATAGCCCAGCTGATTAAACACTTCTTTCACTGCAAAAATGGCAGCTTTACAGTTTAAGGTATCGAATACAGTTTCAATGAGCAGAATGTCCGCACCGCCTTCAATCAGGGCATGCGCAGCTTGAATATAGTTTTCTTTTAGCTCATCAAAAGTGATGTTACGGAATGCTGGGTCATTTACATTTGGCGAGATCGAGCAAGTACGTGAAGTCGGCCCAAGCACACCTGCCACAAAACGCGGTTTTTCAGGCGTTGAATATTTTTCACAAGCGGCTTTGGCAATACGCGCTGCTTCACGGTTGATCTCTGATACCAAATCTTCCATGTGGTAGTCAGACATTGAAACTTTAGTGCCGTTAAAGCTGTTGGTTTCAATGATGTCTGCGCCAGCATCGAGGTAGGCTTCATGAATGCCTTGAATGATTTGAGGCTGCGTCAACACCAATAGGTCATTATTGCCTTTGAGGTCAGATGCCCAATCTGCAAAACGCTCACCACGGTAGTCAGCTTCTTCGAGTTTATGACGCTGAATCATGGTGCCCATTGCACCGTCGATAATCAGAATCCGTTGAGCGAGCAGCTCTTTTAGGGTGGCAAGCGTGGACATAAATAACCCCAATCCGATGGAATATAAAATCGGCAAATATATTAACAGAATTCATTGCAGTTTTATTGATATTCAATCATCTTCACAGTGCGCAATTATTAGCTTGTTGAATTAATGAGCAATATTGCAACTTGTTAATTTCATATTCCAATTTCATATAAATGTATGGAAAGCTTCATGAATTTGTAATATTGCTCAGGCAAGATTAAAAAACATCCAGCAGGGCTATGCAAAATGACAAAAAAACATGACAGATGAAATATAAGTTGAAATATTGGGTTTCAAAGAAAATAAAGTTTAAATACGCAGATTAAATAACTGATTTACTTTATGAAAGTAGAGTAGGGAAGTAGGTTTTTAACACTTAAAAAAAACAAATAAAGCATGAAAAATTGCTTTATATGACACCGCTTTGTCATATAATTGTCATAATTAAATTGAACAATATGGGGATTTTAAAATCCTCTATTCCTGCCTGCATGAATTCTAAACAAACTCCCGTAGATTCAGCGCACACGTCGACTACTCAAAAGTCTACGAATGTTCATGTGCCTACACCGAAATTCTTTATGCCGGTATTTTTAACGCTGATTATTTCAACGTTGATTTATATTGGTTTTCAGGTGACTGCCGATTTAGCGCATGTTCCGCCTTTAAGTCTTTATTCAATGATTTTATTGGGCACAGCCTTATTCATCGCACTTGGCTTTGAATTTGTAAATGGTTTCCATGACACTGCAAATGCAGTAGCAACAGTGATTTATACCAACGCCTTGTCAGCACCGGTTGCGGTAATGTGGGCGGGTTTCTGTAACTTCCTAGGCGTAATGGTTGCCAGTGGTGCAGTCGCTTACGGCATTATTGCCTTGTTACCTGTTGAATTGATTATGAATGTCGGTTCAGGTGCTGGCTTTGCCATGGTTTTCGCTATGTTGATCGCAGCGATTTTGTGGAATTTAGGGACTTGGTTCTTAGGCATCCCGGCGTCTAGTTCGCATACTTTGATTGGTTCTATTCTTGGCGTTGGCATCATGAACTACCTGTTAAATGCAGGCGGTGGTGCGAGCGGTGTAGATATGGAGCAGGTGCTTAAAGTCGGTAAGGCGTTATTGTTCTCTCCACTGATTGGTTTCGCATTTGCAGCCCTAGTTTTCTTGTTGGTCAAGCGTATTTTCCGCAAACAGCTTGAATTGTTTCAGCCACCAGAAGGCAATAAGCCACCACCACCACTGATTCGTGCAATTTTGATCTTTACCTGTACAGGTGTAAGTTTTGCGCACGGTTCAAACGATGGTCAAAAAGGTATGGGTCTGATCATGCTGATTTTGATCGGATGTGTGCCATTGGCTTATTCATTGAATAAGAACTTAGATAATCAACATATTCAATCTTTCCATCAGTTATCTGCTCAAACTGCGACTGCGATCTATGCAGAGCATAATGACATTCCTGATGCACAAGCACGTGATGTACTCACCAAATACATTCAAACCAAAGAAGTCAGCCCAGAAGTTGTGCCAGCTTTAGCAAGTTTGACCGATCATTTAGGTGAGCGAGTTGCACAGTATGGCGACTTAAAAGATATTCCTGAACAAGAAGTATCTTCGATTCGTAATGATATGTACTTAAGTACCACTGCTTTTAAACGTCTAGATAAAGCTGAACAACTACCAGCAATGGCAGAAGCTGAACAAAAGACTGTGAAAGAATATCGTAGTCACTTAGATTCGTTCTTACAGTACATTCCAACATGGGTAAAAGTCGCTGTTGCATTGGCACTGGGTCTTGGCACCATGGTGGGCTGGAAACGTATTGTTGTGACTGTCGGTGAACGTATTGGTAAAAACCACATGACCTATGGTCAGGGCATGTCTGCCGAGCTTGTTGCTATGTCAACGATTGCTGCTGCGGATGGTTTTGGTATGCCTGTATCGACCACACACGTATTGAACTCTGCGGTTGCAGGTACCATGGTCGCGAATAAATCGGGTCTGAACTTTGCAACAGTGAAGACCATTCTATCGGCTTGGGTCTTCACTTTACCTGCAACGATCTGTCTATCAGGCTGCTTGTACTGGTTATTCTTGAAAGTGTTCTAAGCAACTCAAATTCCAGATATAAAAAAACGCTGCTTCGGCAGCGTTTTCTTATGGCTTTATCTCAGACATCACCGATTTTAATGGGATGACTGAGAGCTGAATTAGAACAATCAAACTAGCGAGTTGAAGCTTTGCAAAGTTCAACACTTATTTGAACCAATGCAGTTACGCTTTTTTAAACAGTCCCAATACTTTTTTCACGGGCAATTTCTCTTCAGCAAAACCATACAGCGCTGCAAAAGGTAAGGCAGTACGCGCCAAATAAGCCACACGCCATAAGCCACCATGGTTGGCACCATGCATCATGAGTTCTAATGGGTGGTCTAGCGCCGTTTCAGGGTTAGCAACCGATTGAGGGTTTCTCAAGTCGTGAATCCATAAAGCCGCCATGAGTGCATTGGTGGTTTCAGGTTGGAAGGATTCCACATCAAATAAACTCGCACCATTAAATGCGGCTTTTAATAATGGATTCTTCGTCACTGAGCGGGTCGTGGTGGATGGCGCAATATTGATACTAACCCGCTGACCATTTTGACGTGCGACAGTTGCGCGCCATTGTTGGATACGTTTTGCGAGTGCGTAGTTTGGACCTTGTTCCACCACCAGACAGTCAGCAATACCATAGGATTTTCCATTGTCTGCTGTGGTGGTTTGCTCATTATTTTGCTTAAAGAAATGCTGACCTGTGACTTTGGCAATACTTTGTGTCAATAGTTTTTGTGCAGAAGCACGGTTTTGGAATTTGGCTTGCGCTGCCGTAACAATCTCTTCTGGAACCGCATAGACATCGGTCGGAGTACACATAAACATCAAGCTGGTGTCGGCTTTTTGTTGGCTGACATAGGCCATGATGCTGTCCATTGCCATTGCAACACGAACATGCTTTTCACCATCTAAATAGGCAATTGCAGCCAGATCTAGTTGATGTTCACTTTGTGCAAGCCATTGTGCAATTTCAGGAATGTGTGTCAGTAAATTGGCGCCCAATTTGTGTTTTAGTTCTTGAATGGGTGTGTCTTCATGCACAGCGTCGAGACTTGGTGCATATAAAGTGGCATTACCGGCCTGAACCGTGCTTAAGATTCGATCCCAAACACGTTCATTATTGAGGTCGATTGCCACAATATTGGCTTTCCATTTTGTTAACCACGTCAGAGGGCCAGCTTCGGAGGCAGCACCAAAAAGCACCATAGTCCGATCTGACAAATCGAACCATTCTGGGTGTGCAATGGCTTCACGTAATGCGTCGGCATGACTGGCTTCAATGATGCCAGCATCTTGCCATTTTTGAATCTGAGCCAGTAAAGCCTCACCTTGAAGTTTTTGACCATGATAGGGCACATACCACTCAGGCGCTGCGTCACTTTCACCTTTTAATTTCACGGTATGCAGCGGATGTGCAGTCAAAGCTACTGCATCTTTGAGCGTATACTTTTCTTGATTACGATAAAACTCAAAGACGTGATGCGCTTTATTTAAACCTTGCTCAGCAATGTTGATCGCAGCTTCAGATGATTGAATTCCTTGTTCAACCAAGGCTTTAAAATATTCAGGATATTTTTTACGCCAGTTTTTTTCTTGTTTTGCACGTACAGAAGAGTGATGGTCAACTGCAGCTAAGGCTTCAGCGATAATTTCACGACCAGTTTTAGATGTACTCGGCTTTTGGTTTGAAGCCGAAATGGGAAATTGAAGACCTTCAGTTGAACTCGACATGCAAAATATCTCAGCTAATTTTGTCATTAATATACAGATGTATACATTATCTATGCCAAATTAAAAAATAGGGTGGCATAAAGTGCCAGATTTATATGATTTGTCATGTGCTTTTGTGAACTTTCGTAGAATATACAGCTTCAAATTTTATTGCTGGAATTGAAAAAGCCTTCGGTTTGAAGGCTTAAAAGAAGAGGGCATGAAATCAGCAACGGCAAATCAACAACGGCCTTTTTTAGCCTGTCCGGGCGGGCAAAAGTCGCCATGTCGATCTGGGTACTTATAAGGATAGTGATTACGATCTGGGTCGACCACGATACTGCCTTCACGGGTGTGAACGGCACAAGCACTCAACACGCAGGTCAACAACAAACTTGAGAACATCAGGACTATTCTCATTGGAATTTTCCCTTTTTTATTCTGTGTCATTTCAGTTTAAATCAGGGCAAGGGAAGATAGCGTTTCAATCTGCTGTGAAATTGTATAGCTCGATATTCAAAGTGCAGTGTTGTAGATGTGGGAAATTGGCTAAAGAAAAGATCAAAGGACATGCGGCTTAACGCTGCACAATAAAAAAAGCCTAAACTGAAACGGTTTAGGCTGTCATTTTTTAGGTTAAATCCAGCTGATTTTTTAGACTTAACGTTTAGAAAGGAACGTTTAATAACTGACTTAAGAAATGTGGAATGAGTTTTGGTTCAAGAATAATCGTCATGATTACACCATACGCTGCGCCCCAAAGGTGTGCGCTGTGGTTAATATTGCTGTTGCCACGTTTACCTGACCAGATACTGTAAGCTACATACAGCACGGCAAAAATAATCGCGGGAACAGGAATAAAGAATACAAAAATCAGTTTCCACGGTTCAAACAAGATATACGCAAAGAGTACCGCAGACACTGCCCCAGAAGCCCCTAAACTTGCCCAATGGGTATCATGCTTATGTTTTAAATAACTCGGAATAATCGCAGCGATCAAACCGCCTAAATAAAACAGCACAAAGCCCATGTCGAAGAAATATTGGCGATAAAAACTTTCAATCACGCTACCAAAGAAAAATAAGGTAATCATATTGAACAATAGGTGCGCGCCATCTGCATGAATAAAGCCATGGCTAATAAATCGGTCATACTCGCCACGACTGAGGGCTGGCGGCCAAAATAACAAACGATTCATCACTTTCTGATTTGAAAATGCAATCAGTGAAATCACCACCGTAATCAGGATAATGGTCACGGTGTGGTTAAAGGGTAGACCCAACATATATGACTATTCTACTTGTTAAAATTTATGCTCAATAATGCCATTAAAACGGCTTAAAGCGTGAACTTTCAGAATAATTCCGACAATTTTAGTTGATTTTTTTCTAATGCCCCGCATCTTAAGTTAAAATAGCGACTTCAGCTTGAGGAAATATTGTAATGTCGACTGAGAACAACAGCACAGCAGTTGCTGAAGAAATTCCAAACCTATTGATCACTCCAAATGCCCAAGAGTATTTGAAAGATCTTTTGGATAAACAAAATACACCGGGCATTGGTGTACGTGTTTTTGTGGAAAATCCGGGTACGCCACGTGCTGAATGTTGTATGGCTTACAGTGCACCAGAAGAAGTTGTGCCTACAGACTATAAACAGGACTATCCAGATTTCCCTGCATTTATTGACACACCGTCTATTCCATATCTTTTGGATGCGGTGATTGACTATAACAAAGACCGTTTTGGTGGTCAGTTAACTTTCCGTGCACCAAACTCAAAAGTGCCACGTGTGGGTCCAGATGCCTCTGTAGAAGAGCGTATCACTTATGTTCTACAGTCAGAAATTAACCCAGGCCTTGCAGGTCATGGTGGTAACTGTGCATTGGTAGAAGTGGTTGAAGATGCAGAGCATGGTTTAACTGCAGTGCTTAAATTCGGTGGTGGTTGCCAAGGTTGTTCTTCAATCGATTTAACCTTGAAACAAGGTGTTGAAACAACATTGAAGCAGCATGTACCTGAATTAATGCGCGTTGTTGACCAAACGGATCACAGTAATACTGAAGGTGCTTATTTCAAATAAGTTCAGTATTGTTATAAAAAGCCGCAATGATGCGGCTTTTTTATTGTCTAAATCAAATAAAACGAAGATTTTTAAATGATTTCTGAGGTTTTTACAGTGAGATGATAAGCGATATCACAAATATAAATGATAATGATTATTAAAATTAGTTGCAATATTGTTCGTGGTAGTTACAATGTGCAACACATTATTCTAGATTTCTCCATAAATACGTTCATTTGGAAGCACTCAATGACCAAACAACTATTCAAATCAACGCTTACACTTTCAATACTCTGTGCCTTGGTGAGTTTGTCGCATGCGGAAGATGTTCAAACTGAAACAACAGACGAATCCGTAACGAAGATGGAAACCATTGTTGTTACAGCAGCAGAACAAGTTAAACAATCATTAGGTGCTTCAAAAATTACGGCAGAAGATTTAGAAAAAATGCCGGTTGTGAATGATATTTCAGAATATGTGCGCCGTATGCCGGGTGTAAATTTGACTGGTAACAGTGCCACAGGCCAGCGAGGGAATAACCGTCAGATTGATATCCGTGGAATGGGGCCTGAAAACACGTTGATCTTAATTGATGGTAAGCCTGTAAATTCGAGAAACTCAGTACGTTATGGCTGGCGCGGTGAGCGTGATACACGTGGTGATTCGAACTGGGTACCTGCAGATGCCATTGAATCGATTGAAGTGCTGCGTGGTCCAGCAGCAGCGCGTTATGGTTCAGGTGCGATGGGTGGTGTGGTCAATATTAAAATCAAGAAAGTGACCAATGAAGTGCATGGCTCTGTGGAAGTTTTTACCAATCAGCCTGAAGACGCTAAAGAGGGTGCAAGTCACCGTGAAAGCTTTAACTTAAGCGGGCCAATTCTCAAAGATGTCCTTTCATATCGTTTATACGGTAGTTATAACAAAACCGATTCAGATGCTGCGGATATTAATGCTCTAATGGATAATGGTGCGCGTATGGCGGGTCGAGAAGGCGTTGAAAATAAAGATATTGCTGGACGCTTGGCTTGGCAGTTGAACGATCAACAAGTCTTGATGTTTGACGCAAGTGTTGGCCGCCAAGGCAACCGTTTTGCAGGCGACAGTCAAAACAGTGTATTTGATCCAGCCGATCCGAACAAGGCGCCCATTTTATCCGCTTTAATTGGTGAAGAAACCAATACCATTTATCGTGATACTTTTGCATTAACTCATGAAGGTACTTGGGGGTGGGGTGACAGTAAACTCATAGCGCAATATGACAAAACCAAAAATAAGCGCTTACCTGAAGGTACAGGTGGTAGTACAGAGGGGCAGATTAATAATCTTGAAAATAAACAAACGTCACATCTAGAAACCATTCGCTTTAATGCAGAAGCCAATCTGCCGTTCCAATGGTATGTTCCACAGGTACTAACTTTAGGCACTGAGTGGGTCGAAGATGACTTTACCGATACGGTTAATACACAAGCTGGCGCAGGCGGTTTTGGTGATGCGCTGACTTCAGGTGACCGTTCACACATGGATTCACGGATTGTGTCGGCCTATATTGAAAATAATATGAATTTGGGCGAAAGCACCGATGTTGTTTTGGCACTGCGCTATGATAATCATAGCAAATCGGGCGATAGCTGGAGTCCAAGTCTCAATATTACGCAAAAACTTGGTGACTATTGGACACTAAAAGGTGGTGTGGCTAAGGCGTATAAAGCACCCAATATGTACCAAAATGCGGAAGGTTATCTGTTAAGCACTCGCGGTAATGGCTGTCCGATTGGGCTGAGCCAATGTCTATTACAAGGTAATGGCGATCTCAAACCTGAAACTTCAGTGAATAAAGAGTTAGGTGTGCAGTTCGAAAAAGACATCGTAAATGCAAGCTTTGTATGGTTCCGTAATGATTATAAAAATAAGATCGTTGCAGGGGATACACGTCTAGAAGAACTAGAAGTAAATGGAACAACATATAATGTACTGCGTTGGATGAATACGCCAGAAGCCTTGGTTGAAGGTGTTGAAGGAAGTATTTCTTTGGACTGGGGTGATATCACGTGGACCAATAACGTCACCTATATGATCAACTCTGAAGATAAACGTACTGGCAATCCACTGTCAGTGATTCCAAATTACACAATAAACTCTATTTTGAACTACAACATCACGGATCGATTAGACAGTAACTTTGTCTATACCCAATATGGTCGTCAAAAACCACGTCAATATGCAGAAACCAGTCTTGAAAGCAAAGATGGCTTGGCGATGGATAGCGTGAAAAGTTATGGCATTGCAGGCATTAACTTTGGTTATAAATTTAATGCGGATTTGAGTGCTCGTATCGGTGTGAATAACTTATTTGATGAGCAAAAACTGCGTGATAAAACGGTCAACCAAACATATAACGAGCCGGGTCGTGCTTACTATGCAAGTTTGAAATACCAGTTCTAAGTATGTCCAAAAAAAGCCGCTTCACGCGGCTTTTTTTATGTTGGGATATTTAAAATTTTCAGTGCTTCACTTGAGTAGTAAAACTGTTCTAAATACAGACGGGAACGTTCACGTAAATATCCTGACTCAATCATTTGCTGCACGATAGGATTGAGTAAGTTTTGAAGTTCATGTTGAATCAATGCTTCATCAATATTTAAATCACGCAGCAATAAATCAAAAGGGCGTTCTGCATTGCGCACGTACCAAGCGTATACGCCATCATGCACTTGCTGTTTCATATACTCAGACTGTCGCATAAAGTCCCAAATTTCATGACCCATCGCAACCGTTTGCGGCAAGTCCTGAACTTCAACATAGTTCTTTAATACCGAAACTGGCAGCGCTTTAATTTTATGCCACAAATTGGCTTGAAAATGGTACAGCTTATGATCATCAAAGTGCTGATTCAGCACGGTTTCACTCATTTGACTGAGCTTTAAAATATTCTTTTGTAAGTATTTGCTGACTGCATTATCCAAATTGGTATCTGTGACATTTTCCAGTACCGATTTCCCCATTTTCATAAATCGTGAAACACCGGGGACCGATTTCGCAATAACTGAGTTGTCTAAATAATCTTGTATCGCATGTTGAATCAACTGACTGATCATGGCTGAAAATGCAGGATTGTTGACCATGGTATGAATTAAACGTTGACGATGTCCCTGTTTACTCGCCACATACTGCGCAATTTTATCAATGGTCAACACAGGAATGATTTCGGCAATTGTGGTGCTGTCATTTGCAGGGTGAATCAGTGCAAATTTGATATGTTCAGCAATTTGCTCAATCAGAAATTGACTTGCAGGGGTATTTAAAATTTGTTTTTGCAACAAGGCATTGATTTGATCAAAACTCCAAATCTGCTGCAAAGATTGTTTACGAAACCATTGATAAAAATGGGTGAATTCAGTGGCTACGGTATCATTGTGTGAAAAGCTCTGATCTAAAAAGTTCAGTTGAGCGTCAATCAACTGCTCAATCATCGGGTTTTTCTGCATACTTTCCCTGAAGTCCCAGTGATGGGTATCTAAAAATGGCGAATGCTCAGTTTAACTGAATCAGTTTATCTACCAAAGGGTTTTTAAACTTTTGACTTTTCGCAAGGAAAGGTAAGTAATGGTCTGCAACTTGTTGTTCGGCTTCTAAGATTGGCATATGGCCGACGTTATTTAAAATCACTGGGGTTTCTGCACGTTTCAGTAAAGACTTGAGTTCGCTAGCCACTTCAACATTAAAGATTTTATCTTGTTTGCCCCAAAGGATCAGGGTTGGTGCTTCCACTGTTCGTGTTAATCGAGCAAAAGTTTCAGGGGTGTAGATTCGATTGAGCGTGACGACTTGATCGATCATTTTACTGGTGAAGGGCGCACGCGCAATTAAGATATTTTCCTGCGCTTCTTTAAGCTGTGTAGGAACATTGGGCGGATTTTGCATGAGTTTATGCATGACATCATCTAAATCCCCCGGTTTTGAAACGATTAAATTTTTAAGTTTATACGGGTCACGGGTATAACTGGTATTGGCTTGTTTATAAATGCCCGCGCTGTTGAGTAAAAATAAACTTTGGGTATCAAAAGGATATTGAGAGGCATATACCGTGGCAATGGAACCACCCAATGAGTGACCTGCGACATTCAGTTTATCTTCAATATCTATTTTAAGGACAAACTGGCGTAGTTGTTCCGTGACATTCGGCACTGAGACATCAAAATCGACCGGCACATGCGTATCGCCATTGGCCGGTAGGTCGGGGATAATCACGTGATAGTTCGGTGTTAAATAATGCGCAACACGATTCCAATTATCACGTGTGCCACCTAAACCATGAATCAGCAAGATGGTAGGTTTAGAGCGTTGACCGCCTTCGCTATAACTCCAATTCACATTCCCGACTTGAACACTGTGTGTGACTAAACCAGCCGCTTTACGCTCTTGGCTCAAATAGTTTTGCACGATAGAGGGTACAGCCAGGTTTTTGCTGATGGGAGACGGATTTGCAGCCAAAGTGTTGTTGGCAGTAAACGTCATACAGCAAATTGTTGCTAGCTTGAAAAAGCCAAAAATGCGTGAATGATGTCCTTTCATTGACGTTTACCCCAGTTAAATCGAATCGATATATTTTTTAGATCATTTATATGACTATTATCAGAATGGGCTGAAATAGCGAAAGCGTATATTTATGAAATATATTGTAAATTAAAAATGACCTTTGTCATCCATTGCTTTTTTGACGTGGTTAAACTTGCGTTTTAATAATGTGAACCATTACAGAAAAAATAATTTTTTTTGATGAATGTGGAGTAGCATTTTCTATCAAGATGCATCGTCGTAGAAAAAATTCACAGCAATTGTTTTTGCAAGTGACAATCGATTCGACTGGGATTAAAATATTGCAACTTCGGATAAGGGTAATTAGAACATGCTAGCAGCAGCAGAAGCTTTAGATCGTTTAAAGAAAGGGAATCAACGTTTTGTAAACGGTGAAACGAATCACCCGAAGCTTTTGACGCATCAACAACGTGCTGAAATGGCCGAAAGCCAAGAACCTTTTGCGATTATTTTAGGGTGTTCAGACTCACGTGTTCCTGCTGAAATGGTATTTGACCAAGGCTTAGGCGATTTATTCGTGATTCGTGTTGCAGGTAATATTGTGGCACCGTCTCAAGTCGGTAGCGTGGAATTTGCAGCAGAAAGCTTTGGATGTCCTGTGGTCATTGTATTGGGTCATACACACTGTGGCGCGATTCATTCTACGATTGAAGCTTTAACTAATCCTGCGACACCACCATCAGCAAACTTGATGTCGATTGTGAACCGCGTTCGTCCATCTGTAGAAATACTCATGCAAACTGAATTGAAAGATGACCTTGAAAAACTTTCAATGCATGCAGTACGTTCAAACGTTTTTGCATCAGTGAATCAACTTCGTCATGGTTCAGCAGTCCTCGAAAACTTAATTGCGCAAGGCAAATTAAAAGTGGTAGGCGCTGAGTATTCACTCGAAACAGGTGAAGTAAGCTTCTACGATTTCTAAGCAAATTACAGTAAAGACAAGATATTAAAAAAGGCGCTCAAATGAAGCGCCTTTTTTATGAACCGATTTTCACCAACTAAATTTATAAACTTGCTTTGATCAATGGATAAGCATTGTTCAGCAAAATTGTTTGCGCTTTGGCATTCGGGTGGATCTGATCTTGTTGCATTAAGTTTTTATGTCCCGCAACCCCTTGCATAAAGAAAGGCAATAATTTGACTTTGTACTGTTGGCTCAACACTTGATAGTTATTTTCAAAAGCTTGGCTATATGCCTTGCCATAATTCGGTGGAATTTTCATTCCAAATAAAATGACTTTCGATTTGGCCTGTTGGCTTTTTTGAATCAGCTGCGCTAAATTTTTTTGAATTTGTGCAGGGGGCTGTCCGCGTAAACCATCATTACCACCTAACTCAATCACCACAAGGTCTGGACGATGAGTTTGCAACAGTTTAGGCAGTCGTGCCAAAGCACCACTGGTGGTTTCACCGCTGACACTTGCATTGACCACTTTATGTTGTTTCGGATACTGTTGGTCTAGACGTTTTTGTAATAAGTGGACCCAACCTTGCTGCACTGAAACACCATAACCTGCACTTAAGCTATCGCCCAAAATCATGATGGTTTTGGCAGAGAGCAGCATCGGGCAGAACATCAGTGCAATAGCCAGCAAGTAACTCAATAGACGATTATTTTGAATGCGATTTTGCATATAGGGAAGATATGACCCAACTCACGACAGATGTTGACATCATGCCACAGGCGATTATTTCTGCACAGCAATTGACACAAAAGATACAACTTCCACAAAAACAGTTATCGATCTTCGAACAACTCGATCTTGAAATCTTTGCAGGGGAACAAGTTGCGATTACTGGTCGTTCTGGTTCAGGTAAATCCACCTTGTTGGGTATTTTGGCGACCTTAGATCAGGCCAGTTCGGGACAATTACGGGTCTGTGGTCAAGACATTCATCTATTAAATGAAGAACAGCGTGCTCAAGTCCGTTTGGCTCATATTGGATTTGTCTTTCAGTCTTTCCAGTTGTTGCCACATTTAACGGCACTGGAAAATGTCATGCTGCCGCTACGGCTAAAAGCAAATTTTCAGGTCAAAGCCGCCGAAGAAAAAGCATTAAAACTGTTAGCAAAGGTCGGACTAGAACGCCAAGCGCATCAAGCTCCCAAAGTTTTATCCGGTGGTGAGCAGCAACGGGTTGCGATTGCCCGTGCTTTGGTGAGTGAACCCGATCTGATCTTTGCAGATGAACCTACAGGTAATTTAGACAGTGCAACGGCACAGGAAATTGAACAATTGTTATTTCAGTTAAATCGTGAAATGGGAACCACATTGGTATTGGTGACACATGATGCCGATTTGGCCCGTCAATGTCAGCGCCATTTTGAATTGGTCAATGGTCAATTGATTGAGCATCGAACAGGAGATGCTGCATGAATCTTTTGGCACTGTTTCGACCACTCTTACAGCTGAGTTTTAAAACCACGGGTGTGTATTTATTATTGATCACACTAACCTTGGCGATCAGTGCCACCACGGCTTTAAAGTTTAGTAATGTACAAATTCAAAATGCTGTAGCGCTACAAGCTGCTGAAATGTTGGCAGCAGATTTGGTGCTCACAGGCAATGAACCAATTCCACAAGAGTGGCGACAACAAGCCAAAGCACAGCAATTAAAACAATCGAATGTCACGCTATTTAGCAGCATGGCGCACACTGATCAGCAATTTGTCATGGTTAATGTCAAAGCCGTTGATGCTGCATTTCCATTACGAGGTGAACTCGAAACAGAACCGAAACTAAACCGTTCTATACAAGCAGGTGAGGTCTGGTTAAGTCCGCGTGCTATGGATTTGTTGGGCGTTAAGGTTGGAGATCAGATCAATATTGCTGATGCTGCTTTTCAAGTCAGTGCCAAAATCATTCATGACACCAATCAAGAGCTTGGCTTCAGTGGTTTTTCACCGACGGTTATGATTGCGCAGTCTGAGGTGGCGAGAACCAATGCCATCCAAGTAGGAAGCCGGATTGAATATCGCCTGTTAATGGCTGGAGATGCACAAAATACACAGCGATTTGAAAAACTGTATAAGCAGAAATTTGGTGATCAAAGCGAAGACCGTGCTGCCAACCCAAATAATACGCAGGTTCAAGATGCAGCTCAAAGCAGTTTAAAACTGAGAAATGCCAGTGAAGGCAATACCCGCTTGATGAAGCCGATTGCCAACCTAGAAACGTTTTTACAACTGGCCAATATTTTAACTATTTTACTTTGTGGCATCGCCATCGCATTAACCAGCCAGCGCTATGTACAACAAAATCAAGATGCCATTGCACTGATGCGCTGTATTGGATCGACCAAACAGCAAATATTAAGTGCTTATCTGGCTTTACTGTTGGTTGTACTCGGGCTTTCAATCCTGTTTGGAAGTTTGATTGGTCTGGGATTGGGGTTTGGCTTATTGCAACTGATGCTACAGCTGATTCCAAATTTACAATTAGAGTTTTCAGCCCTGTCTATGCTGCTTGGCCCGCTTCCAATTGCAATATTCACCAGTACGATTGTGTTATTAGGATTTGTTCTTCCAAGTCTTTGGCAATTATTAGGGACACCGCCGGCACGAGTGATACGACAACAAGAGCGTTCTGTACGTTCCATGCTTTGGATGCTCAGTTTCGGCACACTCAGTTTGGTGGTGTTTTGTGTGGTTTTAACTGAAAATTTACAACTCACCATGTGGCTGATTTGCGCAATCATCTTCCTGTGTATCGGCTTATATATGATGGTCTGGCTCAGTTTAAAGGCCTTGAAAAGTTGGGGGACGAAAATCTCAGCGTATATACGCACACCGTATCAAACGGCATTTCAAATTACCGCATTAGCATTGGGGCTAAGCCTGATCACAGTTTTAGCGGTATTGCGTACAGATTTACTGGAACGTTGGCAACAACAATTGCCACTAGGGACACCTAACCAATTTGTCTATGGATTACCGCCATTTGAGTTGCAGGATTTTAACCAACAACTCAAGCTGCATGGCTGGCAAGGGACGCCGATGTACCCGAATATTCGTGGGCGTTTAGTTGCCAAAAATGATCTCCCTTTTTCTGATGCCTTAATTAAAAGCAATAATTCATTACGCCGTGAATTGAATCTTACGCAGGCTGCAACTTTTCCGAAAGATAATCAAATCATCGCGGGCAGTCAGCAGTTTCAACAGGTTAATGAAGTATCGGTAGAGGTGAAAACCGCACAAGAGCTGGGTATTCAAATTGGAGATCGACTGAGTTTTAGCCTTCCTGAAGGGATTTTACAAGCCAAGGTGATCAACCTTCGCAGTGTGGAGTGGGAAAGCTTTAGTCCAAACTTCTTCTTTATTTTTTCTCCCCAAACCATGGATGAAAATGCAGGCAGCTATTTGGGGAGTTTCTATGTTCCACCACAAGATAAAAATCAGTTAATTGGTCTAATTCAGCAGTTTTCGAATACCGTGTTTATTGATGTCAGTCTGATTTTGGATGAGATCAAACGCATCGTCAGCGTATTGGTTCAGATTATTACTATCTTGGCGCTATTGGTCAGTATTTCAGGCATTTTGGTCTTGATCGCATGTTTGAACTTATTTATGGATGAACGCAAAAAAGAAGTGGCATTACTGCGTTCCTTTGGCAGTTCCAAGCAAAAGCTAAAGTCGATGCTCAGTTTGGAAGTTGGTTTGATGGGGCTAATTTCAGGTGTCGTGGCGTGTATTTTTGCCGAAGTAATCAGTGCGATTGTCAGTTATAAAATGGAACTGGTCATCCAACTACATGCCGAGATTTGGTTGATCCTCCCACTGGTCATGACCTTAGTCTGTACATTGATTGGACGTTATCGCTTAAGTTATCTTTGCGACATCCCACCCTTAGAAAGTTTGCGTGAACTGAATAGTTAAGGGGGGAGATGTTTAACAGCCGAGCAAGTTAAGAGTGGAGCAGGAACCCAGTGCGCAGTTCAGGTTTAGACATGATTTGATGTGTTTTCAACATATCAGTGTTGATAGCCACTGGTTTCCTTCCATTGTTTAACGTGCTGCGAGAGATTGCTTCATCAGCAGGATAAAGTGTTCCCAAAGCGGTAAAATCGGTTGGATTAATTGTTGGCAATGCAGATAAAACAGATAGCATCCGACAGTTGCGGCGATTAGACCGATCATTTGAATGATTAGGGATTGATGTACTTTTTGTCCTAAATACCAAATAAAAGCCAACGCAGCCCCCATCAACATGCCGCCAATATGCGCGGCATTATTAATTCCACTGATCATAAAGCCCATCGCGAGGTTAATCCCCATCACCATCAATAAGGTTTTTTTATCCAGATAAAATTGCTGTTTAGGTAACATGGGGAGCAGCGAAATAATCGTCAGCGCTGCACCGAGACCCATCACTGCACCCGATGCGCCTGCACCAATACTCGGAAAAAGTTGCTGATTGGCTGCACCTTCGGCCAATAATGCATAACTGTCTTGAATGGTTAAATAACCACTCAATAAACTTCCCATCAGTCCGGCTAAAACATACAGGCCGAGGAAGTAGAAACGACCTAACATTTGCTCGGCAACACTGCCAAAAATATACAAAGCCCACATATTCAACATCAGGTGAATCAGGCCAAAATGAAAAAACATACTGCTGAATAAGCGGATGGGTTCCTCTAAAAAGGTTAAAGGTGCATAATCAGCACCCCAACGCAAAGCATCCAGTGTGTCGGGTTGGCTAACGTTCATTCCATGCAACACTTGCCAGCCAAAGAGTCCAACATTGATGGTAATTAAGAGTGCCGTGATCCACCACAGTTGGATTTGCAGCTTACGGGTTGATACAGCAGGAGGGCTGAGTTCAGACATGCTATTCTTGTACTGTGTCAAAATATTTAAAAATAAGCTTAACATGAAAAAACAGAATTTCTGGAGTAACACACTGACATGAAAGCCTTTATTGTTCGTACATTGTTAATTCTTGTCAGTCTTGTGCTTTTGGTGCAGCTTTGGATCTTTGGAAGTTTGGTGTGGTGGCGTACGCATCCTGTGGAATCGACGATGATGATGCGTTTAGATTATTGGTCTGAGCCATCCAAACCGATTAAACACGAATGGCGTGATTACGACCAAATCAGTGATTATGTCAAACATGCTGTTGTTGCCGCGGAAGATGGCAAGTTTTTACAACACAAAGGTTTTGATTGGGAAGGCATGCAAAATGCTTTAGAACGCAATAAAGATAAAGGCAAAGTGGTTGCAGGTGGGTCTACCATTTCGCAGCAATTGGCAAAAAACTTATTTTTATATAATAAGCGTTCATTTATCCGAAAAGGACAGGAAGCCGTTGCAACATGGATGATGGAACGTATGTGGACGAAGCAACGCATTTTAGAGGTATATCTCAACTCGGTTGAGTTTGGGGACAACATCTATGGCGTAGAAGCTGCAACTCAGCACTATTTTGGTAAAAGTTCACGGAGTTTGAGCCGAGAGCAAGCGGCATTTATTGCGGCTATTTTACCCAATCCAAAATATTATGATGAAAATCGACAAGATCGTAAGCTAAATTATCGTAAGCGCATGATCCAAAAATATATGCGTTATAGCCATATCCCAGATTAAGAACGATCTAAACACTCGTCAAATGGCATGGCAGCGATTTGAATTACAACAAAAAGCTCATATTAATGGGCTTTTTTTATGAAATTGTCACAAATTTGAAGCATACTAAACTGAGTACAGCACACATTTTTTAATATGGGTTTGAAATGAATACCGCAGCTGAAGTCGCGCAAGTACCTACTGAATATACTTATAATGATCGTTATATTAATCGAGAGTTATCGATTCTCGACTTTCATCTGCGTGTGCTCGAACAAGCGGTTGATCCGATACATCCATTACTTGAACGCATGAATTTCTTGCTGATCTTTTCACGTAACTTAGACGAATTTTTTGAAATTCGTGTTGCGGGAATGATGGAACAGCTAGACTTAGGTAATGAAAGCCGCAGTCCAGATGGCTTAACACCAAAACAAGTATTAGATGAAATTTCTGCGACAGCGCATGCGGCAATTGAGCGCCAGTATCGTATTTTAAATCAAGAAATTTTACCCAAACTGCGTGAAGAAGATATTTGCTTCTTACGTCGTGGTGAGTTAACCCCTGCACAGTCGGCATGGGTGAAAAAATATTTTCAAGAGCAAGTTGCTCCAGTCTTAACGCCAATTAGCTTAGATCCCGCACATCCATTCCCTCGCTTGGTCAACAAGTCGTTGAATTTTATTGTGACTTTAGAAGGGAAGGATGCGTTTGGCCGTCAGATTGACTTAGCCGTTGTACCTGCACCACGTTCGCTGCCACGTGTCGTTCGGCTTCCTGATGAATTAACCGGTGGTAAAGAGCATCATGTGATGCTATCGGCAATTATTCATGAACATGTCTCTGACTTGTTCCCCGGTATGACGGCGACGGGTTGCTACCAATTCCGCGTGACGCGTAATGCCGATTTGGCTTTGAATGAAGATGTTGAAGATTTGGCTAAAGCTCTGAAAGGTGAGTTGAATTCACGTCGTTTTGGTCGCGCCGTTCGTTTGGAAGTGACAGAAAATTGTCCGCAGCATATTTATGAATATTTGCTTGATGAGTTCGATTTAGAAGAAGAGCAACTCTATAAAGTAGATGGACCAGTTAACCTTGCACGTTTACTGTCAAACTTTAAACGTCCACATCTACGTTATGACGCGCATATTCCTGTTATACCGAAAGTACTCAAAAAATCTGAAAACATTTTTAGTGCGATGCAAAAGCAAGATATTTTGCTACACCATCCCTTTGAATCTTTCGCACCAGTAATTAACCTACTACGTGAAGCTGCACGTGATCCACAAGTTTTGGCTATTAAACAAACGCTTTATCGTAGTGGTGCAGACTCTGAAATTGTGCAAGTCTTAGCGGAAGCAGCACGTAATGGTAAAGAGGTTACCGCAGTAATTGAGCTTCGTGCACGATTTGATGAAGAATCAAATATTGCTGTAGCCAATGTATTACAAGAAGCGGGCGCAGTGGTGGTGTATGGCATCGTGGGTTATAAGACCCATGCCAAAATGATTTTGGTGGTACGCCGTGAAAATAATAAATTGGTGCGTTATGTGCATTTAGGTACGGGTAACTATCATGCGGGCAATGCGCGCATCTACACCGATTATGGCCTGTTAACCACTGATAAAGAACTCTGTGAGGATGTACATCGCATTTTCCAAGAGCTGACTGGTATGGGCAAAATGGCGAAGTTGAAAAAACTGCTGCATGCGCCATTTACCTTACATGCTCAACTGATCAATTATATTGATAATGAAATTGCCAATGCAAAAGCAGGTAAGCCTGCGCAAATCATTGTCAAGGTCAATGCATTAACTGAAGTCCAGTTGATCAATAAACTGTATGAAGCTTCACAAGCGGGTGTGCAGATTGATTTAATTATTCGTTCTATTTGTTGTTTACGTCCAGGTTTACCGGGGCTGTCTGAAAATATTCGTGTACGTTCTATTGTTGGCCGTTTCTTAGAACATACCCGAGTATATTATTTCAGTAATAATGGTGATGCACGGATTTATTGTTCAAGTGCAGACTGGATGGATCGTAATTTATTTAATCGTGTGGAAGCCTGTTTCCCAATTGAAGATCCAGCCTTGAAAAAGCGTATTTATCAATTAGGTTTAGTGAATTATCTAAAAGATAATCAGCAAGCTTGGTTGCTCCAAAGTGATGGGCGTTGGATTCGTACCCATGTCCAAGAGGGCGAGGAAGCACATAATTCACAGCATGTGCTTTTAGACGCATTTAAATAAATGTGTTGAACAAAAATAAAGGGAGCAATGCTCCCTTTATTTTTTTTAAATTTTCTAGATTGTTTTTGAATCGTTTATCTCAGCTAAATTTAGCTGTAGCTACAAATTTTTCTATAGATATTTTTGACAAAACCATCAATTTGATACGTTGAAAGTTTTAATTCATTGACCATCTGCTCTTGAGTCGCACTATGGCTGACCATATCCAAAATTTGATATTCTGCTGGATTTAGACTGAGCTGTTTCGGCGCTGCATTTTGCGGACTAAAAGTTTCACTCAATAAAAATTTAGCAAAACTAGGATGAAGGGCAGCGCCACCTCTTAAAATGGTTTTCAGCTGGTTATAAGTGTCTTCAATTGGCTGTTGATTCAACATATAGGCAGTTGCACCTAACTGAATCGCATGTAAAGTTAAATCTGCAGACTGTTCATTGACTAAAATAATGAGATTGCTCGAAGGATAGATTTTCTTAATTTTATGTATGAATGAGATATCAGACTGTTGCGTGACCACTAAAAAGATTAAATTTGGCAATTGATTGAAAATTTGTTGTTCTGCATCTGCTAAATTTTCTGAAAATGTAATGAGGTCTTCAGGATAACCGAGGTCTCCTAAGATGTTAAACAGCACTGTTTTTGAAGTCATTGATTGATGATCAATGATCAAAACGGGTACTGGTAATAAAAATTCACTCATCATACATTTCGCTCATTTATTATTTTTAATCAAATTGCATTTCCATAATGTGCATGGAAGTGAATTAGAAAAATATACCTAGAAGTAGTGATTTATACATCAAAGTATAATTAAGTTATTGTGATATAATATAATTTAATTAATGTATGGTTTTTTGTGTTTTTCATTATGTTGAATGCAAAGATTTATAGTTTTTTCGTTTTTATTTTTAGAATATTGATTAAATAATCATCAGATTTCGATTCGAATTGAAAATAATAAATGAAATGTGAAAGCAGTATTTTGACAACTAATAAATTGAACTGTTTCTGATGTGAGTTAATATTCACCTATTGCTTAGTTATTTTAAACATGAATATTAGTGACTATTTAAAATAATGTGATTTATTTCTCATGTATGGTTATTTTATAGCACAAAACATAATTATGAAAAAAGCCCTTTGAAAATGAATCAGACGTACTTTATCTAAAATACCTGAAACTAGTGATTTTAACGAAAGTTATATTTTACTAAGATGTATTAATCTTCTTACTTATCTGGCTAGTGTGAAGATATTATCGAGGCGATGAATTGAGATATACATCAAGTCATATATTACCTTATCAGGCTACCTATTTGGGTTAGCCTTTTCTTTTTTCTAGATACTATATTTTTATTTTCAATTTTAAATTCATCTCAATATTATTATTTCTGGATTATTCATTTCTGCAAAATAAAAAAGAGAGCACAGGGCTCTCTTTAATATTCATGGATTGAATTAGTGCAGATTACTGGTGATTTTCTGCAAGATTTGAAGCAATACATCAAATTCACTTTGAAGCGGCGTACTTTTACGCGTTACCAATGCTAATGTGCGTGTAGGACTAGCTTCTATTTCTTTCACAGCCAAATCTTCATTGGCTTTGATCATATTGGTATGAACTGCAATTTCAGGCAATAAGGTAAAGCCTAAATCTGCGGAAACCATTTCAACCAAAGTTGGCAATGAGCTTGCTTTTAAACGGTGGTCATTTTTACGTTCACCAATCGGGCAAGCACTCAAAGCATGATCACGTAAGCAATGGCCTTCTTCAAGCAACATTAAACGAGATAAATCTAAGTCGTCTAAAGATTTCGCTTGAGCTGCATTTTGGTCAGTTTTGTTGTACACCAAGAACAATTTTTCTTTGTTTACTTCTGCAACTTTCAAGCTACGTGTATCGAAAGGAAGGGCAAGTAATACAATATCTAGATTACCGTGCTCGAGTTTCTCAACAATTTTTTCACTTTGTGCTTCATGTAAGTGCAATTGAATTTTTGGTAATTGCTTATGCACTTCTTCTAATAATGGCGCAAGTAAGAATGGCGCAATAGTAGGAATGACCCCTAGATGTAAATCACCCGTTAGAGGTTCGCTCATTTCACGACTTAAACGCATTAGGTCTTGCGCATCTGCCAATAGAACTCGGGCTCGTCCGACAACTTGTTCGCCAAGAGGAGTTAAACGCACGTTTTGACGGTCGCGTTCTACCAATACGCCACCTAGTAAACGCTCAAGTTCCATGATCCCGCCAGACAAAGTAGACTGGGTGACAAAAGAACGACGCGCAGCTTCAGTAAAGTGTAGCGTTTCTGACAGTGTTACTAGATATGACAGCTGTCTTAAGGATGGTAATGCAGCCATAGTGTCCTAATTTATGATTTAAAGTGATCAGCAAACAAACCGCTAAGATATGGAATAAAATGCGGTGGGATATCATGCCCCATTCCATCAATTAATTCAAATTTAGCACCTGAAATAGCCTTTGCAACGGCCTTACCATGGCTTGGCGGCAGCAAACGGTCACGAGCTCCATGAACCACAATGGTTTTATGCTGAATTTGTTTATCCAACTGCAGCAGGGAACCTGTACATAATATTGCTAAAAACTGTTGAAGTACACCCGCTGGGTAATAACTCCGTTTATAGAGTTTACGTGCAGTTTGTATCGCTTCAAGCTGATTAATATAGCCTGGAGAGCCTATAATATTAAAAACTTTCAGACTATGGTTAATAATGCCATCTTCATCGTTAGATTCAGGTTTTTCAATTAGACTAAATAATTGCTTTGGAAATGGCGGTGGAAGTAAGGGTTGGATGTTACTGGTAAAAAGTAAGCTTAAGTTGTGGACTTTGTCGGGATAGCGTGCCGCCACGATTTGAGCGATCATGCCGCCCATCGAAGCACCTAAAATATGGACTTTATCCAGTCCCATACGATCAATTAACAGTGCAACATCGTCTGCCATATCGTATAGATCATAGGGCGCGCCTTGATTCTCTAGACCTAAGGCAAAACGTCCCATCAATTTAAAGGTGTTGAGACGTGGACCTGGGTTACGAATTTTACTGGATAGACCTATATCACGATTATCAAAGCGAATAACACGGTAACCTTGGTCTATTAGGGACTTACAAAAGAAATCGGGCCAATACAACATTTGTGCGCCGAGTCCCATAATCAATAAGATTGCAGGATCTTCAGGATGACCACCCACCTCGACATGAAGTTCAATGCCATTGCCTAACTCAACGCGAGTTTCATGCATAAAAGAGGCATAAGGTGAAATATTAAACTGAAGGGCACTATTCATTGTTATTTTCCTTTAAAAAGGACGTCTATTATTATCAGGACGTCCTTGTATTTAAACCTTAAACTGAAGCGGGAATCAAGTCCGGAACCTGCTTAGTCAAAGTTAAGCGTTGCTTCCCAGCAGTTGCACCGAGCAGTACAAATCCACGTAATACGCCATCTTGATCGATCGCACGGGCAATCATGCCATCTTCAAGCTCTTCTGTTTCCCATTGGGTTTCTACATCAATTGGCGCAGGAAGGACAGTTAAAGGTGCAGCAGGTGTTTTAACAGCTACAGGCATGGCTGGATAATGCACAGCGGTATGTTCACCATTGAGGGTTTTTGCCAAAGCACGTGCTTGTTGCATGATCGGCATCACGTATGGCAGAAGGGTACCATTAACTTCAGCACAGTCACCGACAGCATAGATATCTGCCAAGTTGGTTTCTAAGCCTTTATTGGTTAATACACCGCGACTGGTGTGAATGCCGGCTTGTTTTGCCAAGTTAATTTCAGGTTGTAAGCCAATCGCAGACAACACAACATCTGCCACTAAGCTTTGACCATTGGCAAGGCTCACTTGATAGTCACCATTTTCAATACGTGAGACTTTTTCAACAGTCGTGCCTAGAACGAATTGAATGCCCGTTTCCTCTAAATTACTTTGGAATTTAGCGGCCACATGAGATGGCAGTAGACGACCTAAAGGTTGCGGAGCTAAATCGACCACCGATACTTTCGCCCCAGTGTTTTGAAGGTCATTGGCAAATTCACAGCCAATCAAGCCTGCACCTAAAATCACCACACGCTTATCTTCACGTGCTGCAAGTTGTTTACGGAATGCTTTGTAGTGATCTAAATTGTTGACGACATGAATGTCTTCGCTGCCATCACCCGAAATAGCTAAGCGAATTGGATTTGCGCCGACTGCTAAAACGAGTTTTGAATATAGTTGTGTTTGAGTTCCATTTTGGCTTTCAATAGTAAGCTCATGTTTTGCTGCATCAATGGATTTAACCCAACTCTTATTGATGATTTGCATATTGAGTTGAGCCGACATTTTTTCGGCATCCCCTAGAGGGATTTGCTCAGGAGCTTTATTACCAACGAGCGCATTGGATAATGTCGGTTTAGCGTAGTTAATGGCATCATCCGCACAGATCATAATAAGTTCTAGTTCAGTATTTAACTTTCGAAATTCACGTGCAACGGCATATCCCGCCATACCAGAACCAATAATGACAATAGGGTGCATACTCAACTCCAAACACATTTCATATTTTTTAAAGACAAAAAAAAGACCATAACGATGATGGCCTTAGATTCTATTTATTAGATTTCAACCATTTCAAAATCTACTTTTGAGACGCCACAGTCTGGGCAAGTCCAATCATCTGGGATATCTTCCCATTTCGTTCCTGCCACGATACCGTCTTGTGGCCAGCCTTCTGCTTCGTCATAAATCCATCCACAAACGATGCACTGATACTTTTTCATTCCATTCTCCAAAAACTGACATAAAATTAAGTCAGTAAATACTTCATAACTGTATAAGTTTATACCTTAAGGTTAATTAGCCTTATACAGTAGACTCTTATGTTAAATTTTTACGCAGTTCTAACGATAAAGTAAAGTGGCTAAGAGTTTAATGAGTGAAATTAAAAGCAGAATGGCAGTGAGGGACAATAAATATCATCAAAACCCCAGATCTGGGAAAAATTGTCTGACAATATTTATGCCTATTGAAAAGTATATTTGAATTCATTTCCGTGAATTGGGTTCTAAATACCGCTTTTTCTATATTCATAGACTAAAGTCTTGCAGAAAAAAACTCTAAAATCTTTTATTTTATGATTAGGAAAATATATATTTGATATTTTTTAAATAAATACAATATTAATAATCAGTAACTTATGTAAATTTGCTGTATCTTAAATATGCATTTTGGAGAGTTTTTAGCTGTTCTTTTCTTTCAAATCGCGTTAAAATTCACACATTCCTTTCTTAATTTATTTTCTCCTATTATGAGTAATTCTACTGCTGCGGCATTGTGGTCTAACATTCGTACTGTCCAAGATTTTCCAAAACCAGGAATTTGTTTCTTTGACCTTACGCCGTTATTTATGAATAACATCGAATCGTTAACTGATGCCCTAATTGCAAGTATTCCAGCTGAGCAATTGGCAGAAGTAGATAGCTTTATTGCGGTTGAAGCACGTGGTTTTGTTTTGGCAAGTTTACTTGCTCAGCGTACGGGTAAAGGTTTGGTCTTAGTACGTAAAGCCGGCAAATTACCACCACCAGTGGTCGGTGTTGGTTACAGCCTTGAATACGGTTTAGATCGTCTTGAAATGTCAGCTGAAATCGAATCACAAAAAGTGATTATTGTTGATGATGTATTGGCGACGGGCGGTACGCTTCGTGCAGTGAAACAATTGGCTGAAAAATGTAAACACCAAGTTTTAGGCGCAAGCATTTTCTTAGATTTGCCTGACTTGCATAAAGATTTGGGTTTAAATATCTGGTCGGTTTTAGATGATAAAACACGTCCTGAAGCAGATGCTGCCTAAGCGTCAGCTTTAAAATGTAAAAAGCCTTGTCTATGACAGGGCTTTTTTATGTCTGATAAAAACGACGTTGCTACTTATGATTAATATGATTTATTTTTTTAAGTAGTTTAATTCGAGATGTTGGATTAAATCATTGATATTTTCAGGGCATTGTAGACGATGGTGTCCGCCATCCATCACTTGAACTTGCATATAATCTTCGAGTTGTTGTTCTGCTTCATACATATCCAAGATTTCATCACCACGTTCGATATAGGCAATTTGTGGAATATCGTGATCCAAATCCATTTCATTGATTGCAGGGTAGTCGTCGCGAAAGTCTGGATGCAGACTCGGGTTGGCAATTACACACGGAATGCGATGAAACAGCGACATTTTCAAAGCCCAGTACGCCCCGAGACTATGACCGACGATGATATCAGGCTTAATGGTTTCAATACTCTCGTGGTAAAAGTCAGCAACAGTTTGAAAATTTAAGTTGCGATAGTCCACTTCAATGCAGAATTTTTGTTTTGCATCGATGGCATGGAATTTAGTGGATTCACGGGAAGAATCCAATCCATGTAAAAACAGAATTTTCGATAAGCAGGAAGTCATTGTTTTTCTACACACTGTTTTCAGACATTTTGGATGTGTTGAATATTTTATTTTTCAACAATTTTATGACTTCATTGTAGATAGAATTGTCAAAAAGAGAATTTAGCTTTTGGTCTAATTTATAGGCATTTAAAAGACTTTAGTCTTAAAGAAAATAGATTAAAAGGTTGAATTAAGTTATTGATATATATTTTAATGTATTGATAATTATAAGTATTTTTAAAGCTTTTAGTTATCATCTGATATCATTAAAATGTAGGTTTTCGAGCTTGAGTATTTAATTTTTATCTACTGCACATCTGTAAGGTAGGTTCTATGTCTACCTGAAGGTATAACGATTAAAACATCTTACTTCGATAAATTTCTACTTATTAAAAAAATGCGCGCATTGCTTACTGCTCAATTCAAAGGAAATCTGCTATGCTATGCAACTTCCGTTTTTTAACTATTTGAGACAGAGATGACGCAACATAACGCTCAATCGACTTCTGAACAAGCCATTTCCGAAAACGATTTAATTGCACAGCGTCATGCCAAGTTAGAGCACATCAAAGAGCACGCCAAGGAAACAGGTGTTAGCCCGTGGCCTAACACATTTAAGCGTGAACACTATGCACAAGACCTACAAGATCAATTCGCTGAAAAATCAAAAGAAGAAATTGAAGCAGGCGAAAAGGTTTATGTAAAAGTTGCTGGTCGTGTGATGTTGAACCGTGGTTCATTCATCGTAATCCAAGATATGACTGGTCGTATCCAGCTTTATGTACCACGTAAAGAGTTGGATGCTGATGTTCTTGCAACAATTAAAGCACTCGATTTGGGCGATATTATTGCCATTAAAGGTTATATTGGTCGTTCTGGTAAAGGTGACCTTTATGTTCATATTGAACATTTTGAGCTTTTAACCAAATCACTCCGTCCACTTCCAGACAAATTCCATGGTTTGACTGATACTGAAGTTAAATACCGTAAGCGTTATTTAGACCTCATCATGAACGAAGAAACACGTAAAACTTTTGAAATTCGTGCAAAAGTGGTGTCAGGTATTCGTTCATATTTGAGCAATGAGCGTTTCATGGAAGTTGAAACACCAATGATGCATGTGATTCCGGGTGGTGCGTCTGCGCGTCCATTCGAAACTCACCACAACGCATTAGATATGCCTTTATTTTTACGTATTGCGCCTGAGCTTTACTTAAAACGTTTGGTCGTTGGTGGTTTTGAGCGCGTGTTCGAAATTAACCGTAACTTCCGTAACGAGGGTGTATCAACACGTCATAATCCAGAATTCACCATGATTGAATTCTACCAAGCCTATGCAGACTACAAAGACCTGATGGCTTTGACAGAAAATATGCTTGAAAAATTGGCCATTGACATATTAGGTTCGACTGATGTGCCTTATGGTGATGAAGTGTATAGCTTCAAAGGTCCATTCAAGAAAATTTCGATGTTTGATGCGATTCTTGAACATAACCCAACGTTCACTGCTGAAAATGTATCTGATCGTGAGTTCCTTGCAAACTTCGTTAAAAATGAACTGAAAGAGCAAGTAAAACCTGGTTTTGGTTTAGGCAAACTTCAAACCATCGTATTTGAAGAAACTGTTGAAACAGAACTTCGTCAACCGACATTCATCACAGAATACCCAGCGGAAACTTCACCGTTGGCACGTCGTAATGATGAAAATCCACATATTACGGACCGTTTTGAATTCTTCATCGGTGGTCGTGAGTTGGCAAATGGTTTCTCAGAGTTAAATGATCCGATTGACCAAGCTGAACGTTTCCAAGCCCAAGTTGCTGAAAAAGATGCGGGTGACGATGAAGCAATGCATTACGATGCAGACTTCATTGAAGCATTGGAATACGGCTTACCTCCTACAGCGGGTGAGGGTATCGGTATTGACCGTTTGGTCATGTTATTTGCGAATGCTGCAAGTATTCGTGAAGTGATCTTGTTCCCACATATGCGTCATAAAAACTAATTTAGTTTTTGAAATAAAAAACCCGCTTAATGCGGGTTTTTTATTGTTTCAATAGTAAAATTTAAAATATTTACATTAGGGTCTGTTGACATTTGCTGTTCAAAAAAATAGCGAGAAAGTAGAATTCAATCGCCAAGCTAAATTCACTTCTCGCTATGCCTCATATAATGCTGAATGATCAACACTGGTCTAGGCTGAAATCTTACGGAGCAGTGCTCCTCATCTCCAAATTCGGTATTTATCTCAAACATAATTTAAGATTGTTTATCGAAGTAATCCTTTATCGGATTCGAACCGGATGTGCTTGGCGTGATTTACCCGATACTTTCGGCAAGCCAAACTCTATTTTTAAGAAGTTTAGTCGATGGAGTAAAGACAGTAAGTTACTCAGAATATTTAAATTATTGTCTAGTCATGCAGATTTAGAGTGGATCTTTATTGATGCCAGTCATGTCAGAGCGCATCAGCATGCGACAGGTATTAATTATCAAGCTAATTCTAAAAGTATCGGTGGAAATAGTTCTAAAATCCATTTAGCTGTTGATGCGAATGGAAATCCTATCGAGTTTATTATTGTTGATGGCACGACTCATGATGTGAAAGTTGCACCTGCTTTAATAGATGCTTTGGAATTAAAAGAAACGAAAATCTTATGTGCAGATAAAGGCTATGATTCAGAAAGTTTCAGAAAGAAAATTAGAGAAAGTAATACGAAAGCAAACATTCCTCGAAGATCAAATGCCAAATCTAGCAATGATGATATGGACTGGTATATGTATAAAATCAGACATTTAGTTGAACATGCATTTTGTAGATTAAAACAATTTAGAGGAATTGCCACAAGATACGATAAGCTAAAACGTAACTATCAAAGCGCTGTTGCTTTAGCTTGTATATTTATATGGTTGCCTCTTTAGCTCAATTTATCGGCTGTAAATGTCAACACACCCTAATTTTCAGACAAAAAAATACGCAATGATTGGGGTGTTCATTGCGTATAACAACGAATCTGTTTTCACAGGTTCGGTAAAGGAGAAATGTTATGAATTTAGGTATTCCTAAAACATAAATAGATAATAGAGTGAACGGTCAGTCATTTCATTGGTGTTCACGTTAAGTGATGTTACCTAACGTTAAAACTAAGGAGATTTTGTGAATACCTTCACAAAAAGTGCCTATAAAAAAAAGCCTTTCACATTGGAAAGGCTTAATTTTATAGAATTTTTTAAATTTAGAAGTGGAATACACCCAAGCCAGATTTAATCTCATCCAACGTTTGTTGGGTAATATCACGGCATTTATCGGTACCGGTTTTTAAAATATCCATGATGTAGTCAGGATCTTTTTGCAATTCTAAACGGCGTTCACGGATTGGACCGATCAGCTCTTTTAGCACACCTTCAAGACGCTTTTTCACAGTACCATCGCCTAGACCACCACGACGATAGTGTTCTTTTAATTCCGCAACAGCTTCTTTATCAGGATCGAATGCATCGAGGTAAGTAAATACGACGTTACCTTCCACTTGACCTGGATCTTCAATACGTAAATGATTTGGGTCGGTATACATTGCATTAACAGCTTTCTTGATATCTTTATCAGTCGCGTCAAGCACAATGGTATTGCCCAAAGATTTAGACATTTTTGCTTTACCATCAAAACCTGGTAAGCGGCCTACATTAGAGAGTAAAGCTTTACATTCAGGAAGTACGTCACGACCAATTTGACGGTTTAAACGACGAACAATTTCGTTGGTTTGTTCAATCATTGGAATTTGGTCTTCGCCCACTGGAACGACAGATGCTTTAAACGCTGTAATATCGGCAGCTTGAGCCACTGGATAGCATAAGAAACCTGCAGGAATATCACGCTCAAATCCACGCATTTGAATTTCAGATTTGATGGTTGGATTACGCTCTAAGCGAGAAACCGTCACAAAGTTCAAATACAACATGGTCAATTCATTCAATGCTGGTAAGCATGATTGAACGCAAATCGTGGTTTTGGTTGGGTCAATTCCTACAGCAAGATAATCGGTTGCGACTTCAATAATATTGCGACGAACTTTTTCGAAGTTATCGGCATTATCAGTTAAGGCTTGAGCATCAGCTAAAAGGAGATGTTGATGATGCGAATCTTGTAAACCTACACGTGAACGTAAAGAACCTACAAAATGACCTAAATGTAATTGTCCAGTCGGACGGTCGCCAGTCAAAATCACTGGACGATTATCTTGAGTACTCATTATCTGTTCCAAAGTGGTAGTCAAAGCTACGGCTGATTTTCAAAGAATGTCCCCATTGTACGGCATTCTATTTTTGATTGTTACTGACACAGCACAATTGACTGAAAAATGGGTGAATATTTTGTTAATTATTAAAAAACTAAATACAATTTTAGCGTTAAATAGAATTAGAATATTAAAAAATGCCTAAAGGATAAAAATAATGGCGAGTAGCTTATTAATCTTACTTGATGATATTGCAACTGTGTTGGATGACGTTGCTGTGATGAGTAAGATGGCAGCCAAAAAAACAGCGGGTGTCCTTGGAGATGATTTAGCACTGAATGCACAACAAGTCAGTGGTGTCCGTTCCGATCGTGAACTTCCTGTCGTTTGGTCTGTCGCCAAAGGATCTTTTGTTAATAAATTAATTTTGGTTCCGGCTGCTTTATTGATCAGTGTGGTTGCACCTTGGCTGATTACACCGCTTTTGATGATTGGTGGTTTGTTTTTGTGCTATGAGGGTGTGGAAAAAGTCCTGCATAGTTTGCATCATAAAAAAGCCAAAACAGAAGAAGTTGCTCGTGAAGAGATGACCCATATTGAAACGGATTTGGTGACTTTTGAAAAAGAAAAAGTCAAAGGTGCCATCCGGACCGATTTTATTTTATCTGCTGAAATTGTGGTGATTTCATTGGGTACGGTTGCAACTGCGGCATTTGGGACTAAGGTCATGGTGCTTTCGGTGATTGCAATTATAATGACCGTTGGTGTTTATGGTTTTGTCGCGATGATTGTCAAAATTGATGACTTAGGACTTTATCTCACGCAACAAGCATCACAATTTAAAAAGACCGTTGGACAAGGTTTGTTAGCATTTGCACCTAAGTTGATGAAGACATTAACCATTGTAGGTACGATTGCCATGTTTTTAGTGGGTGGTGGCATCATTACCCATGGTGTGCCTCTGCTACACCATTTTATTGAAGGCTCTGTGGATTATGCAGAACATATTCCTACAGTTGGCAGTATTGTGGGTGCATTAACACCGACTTTAATCAATTTAGTGACAGGTTTTATTGCAGGTTTAATCGTGCTGTGCGTCGTGTCTTTAGTTCAAAAAGTATGGCCAAAGTCGCAAAAGGATTAATCTGTAAACGCACGGATATCAACTATTTTATATAAGGAAGATCACTATGCGCTGGAAAGGTCGAAGAGTTAGTTCAAACGTAGAAGACCGTCGCGGTGGTGGCGGTGCAAAAGCGGGTGGTATCAGTATTCTCGGTTTGGTTGTAGCATTTGTTGCGTGGAAGTTTTTTGGTGTAGATCCGCAGCAAGCTTATCAGGCGACTAAACAAGTGACTTCACAGGGTCAAACGGCTGAAGTCAAAGGTTTGGATAATCCAACACCTGAACAACAAGAAGCGATGGATTTTGTTGGAACGGTTTTGGCCGATACGGAAGATACATGGACTAAAGTCTTCCAAGAACAGTTAAATGCCCAGTATAAAGCGCCTAAATTGGTCATGTTTAATGGTGTGGTCAACTCGGGTTGTGGTACAGCACAAGCTGCAATGGGGCCGTTTTATTGCCCAGCAGATCAGAAGGTCTATATTGATACTGCATTCTTTAAAGATATGCGTACGCAAATGGGCATCACGGGTGAACAAAATCAAACTGAATTGAGTCGTCAAGATCAGGCGGGTGATTTTGCGCAAGCCTATGTGGTTGCCCATGAAGTTGGACATCATATCCAAACGATTTTAGGTATTTCTGAGCAAGTTCAGCAGGCGCGTGCGCAAGCGTCTAAAGCTGAAGGTAATCGTTATTCGGTCATGCAAGAACTACAAGCAGACTGCTTTGCGGGTATTTGGGCGCATCATAATCAACAGCGTACCCAATTTTTAGAGCAGGGTGATGTAGAAGAAGCGATGGACGCTGCACATAAGATTGGTGATGACTATTTACAGAAAAGTGCAACTGGGCAAGTGGTCCCAGATAGCTTCACGCACGGCACCAGTGAACAACGTATGAAATGGTTCCAGACAGGGTTGAAATCAGGCAATATCAATAGCTGTGATACCTTTAACCAAGCCATTTAAAACAAAAAAAGGAGGATGCAAACATCCTCTTTTTTTCATTGAAAAATAGATTGAAACTTATTTATTAAGAAATGATTTAAAGTTTCGAACAATACGATAGCTGACATACAATGCGGCAAATGCGAATAAAGCCACGCCAAAAACAGTATATTTAAGGCCTGAAATATCGTTTTGATAGAACTGTTTTAATTGGGCATCGCTATAGCGTAATTGTTGTTTTTGTCCAGTGCGGCTATTGGTGAAACTCACATTTTGGATATATTGAAATTGTCCGATTTTCAGTAAATCGAGGTGTTGAATTTGTCGGGTGTGTTGCTGATTAAATTCATCGAGACAAATATCTTGTGCATAGTTTTCACAATTCAGTTTGGCAAGATAACCATTATTCGCCAGCATGATAAAAATCGCACGATCGGGTGATTCATTATTGGAGACCAAAACCAATTGTTCTTTGGGTGTTGAATCCAGTGAAACCTTTTTTGCCTGACTAAAATAGTGCTCAGCACGTAAAATTTCCTGTGTCTTGCTAAAACAAGTCAGGATCAGCGCTGCAGTAATGATAAAGATCACAGCAGCAAAAAAGAGTCGAAAAATAGTTTTAATGGTCTGATGCATAGGAGAAATAAATTAGAGGATAAAAATGCATAAAATCGATGCAGGCTTGCTATGTTAAATGATCTTGATAAAAGATGTGAAAAAAACTGAATTTATACACGGTATTTAGATAAAATTCGTTAAAATATTTTATTTTTAAATACCAAATAATTTAGTATTTATTTTTAAAATACCTATATCTCACTCTGTAGGCGACACAGCACCAAAATTGGGAACGAAATGGGAAATTATTTTTTTCTACAGGTTTTTACCGTTATTTTTGCACTTTCGATTGCAACCACCATTTTTAATAAACGTATCTTGGCTTTTCCACAAGCCATAGGTGTTCCCATTGTTTCTGCAATTTTTGTCTTTATTTTGCAATGGGGTGCGAGTTTACTCAATGGCAATCAATTTGTGACGATTAATTTGTACAATATTGAAGAGGCAGTTCGTCATATCGACTTTTATGACTTTTTAATTAATGGCGTGATTTGTTTTATTTTGACCTCTTCAGCCTTGAAATTTAAAGTTTCAGATTTACGTTTACATTGGAAGCCGATCAGTATTTTGGCCAGTATTGCCTTGGTGCTTTGTGCGGTGTTTTTTGGTGTTGCTTTATATGGTTATCAGTTCTTAATTGGTCATCATGTTGATTTATTGGTGTTGTTATTATTAGGCGCTGCTTTAGGTGCGACTGACCCAATTGGGGTTAAAGGTGTATTAAGTTCTGTACGTGCCCCACATCATTTGATGGTGAAATTAGAAGGCGAATCGCTCTTTAATGATGCCATGTGTATTGCTGTGTTTATGACTTTACTCAATGTTTTGCAAGGTGAACATTTTACCGTCATTGGTACGCTTGAAACACTGTTATATGAAATTGTTGTTGCAGTCATTATTGGTTGGGCATTTGGTTTAGGGATTTTACGTTTACTCCGCGGTAAACATGAAATGGAGTCCTTGATTTTAACCACAGCATTATTGGCAAGTGGTTCATATCTAGTCGCTTTATTCGCACATGCATCTGCACCAATTGCATGTGTTATTGGTGGTCTGATCGTTGGGAATAAATGGAAAGAAATCCTCCAAGACCGAGAAATCAGGGAAGTGAACCATTTCTGGCATACCGTGGAAGGAATCATTAATTCCTTCTTATTTACCCTGATCGGTCTCGAGTTATTTATCTTAGATTTAAGTATCAGCTTAATTTTAGGCGGTATGGTGGCGTTTATCATTTTGCATGCATCGCGCTTTGCAGCAAACTATTTATCTTTTGCATTCTTCCCAAGTTTCCGCAAAAAAAGTTACAACGGTAGCCTTGCCATCTTATCGTAGGGTGGGGTTCGTGGCGGTATTTCATTGGCCTTAATCCTTGCTGTTGCCAATATTCCTGAACTCAGTGAATACAGCAGTATTTTGATTGGATATACATTTATTGCAGTCTTAATGTCGGGCCTCGTGTGTGGCCTAGGTTTACCCGCTGTGATGAATGCTTTTTATTACAACCCGAATGAAGAAACCAAAGGTTTCAAAGGTTGGTATCAAAGAATGTGCCATAAAATGAATAAAAAGGGTTTCCAATATATCGTGGGCGAAGATATACATGGTAATGAAACCATCACGGTATATAACCCAGAAGCGTTAATAGATACCAAAGCGGATGATGGTGTTGCTGCTGTACATAACCCAGAAAAAGTGCAAGAAGTTCGTCGTTTGGAGAACCCTGAAAACTTCTAAAACTGTTTTGTGTGACTTAAAAAAGGAAATGCTTAAGCATTTCCTTTTTTTTATTTATAGTTATGTTTCATCATGGTACATCAAAATGGGGGGAAATTATGACTGGTCATTCATCGGTATTATTGTGACTTGCATCACACAAATAAGTGTTTGTTATTACTTGTATAAAGATGGATCTAAAATCTGAGCCTATTGATAAAAATAATACAATATTCAAGCAATTGTGCAAAATAAATACAAAGCGTGATATAACGCACACAATTAAAAATTCGTTTTTAATGAGTTGTAATTAAAGAAATTATTAAGCACCAACAATTCATTACAAAACTAAAAACATAAAAACGGCCCTAATACAAATAAATGAGGTTTTACCCATGCCGCAAATTTCTGTCATTTCTAAAGAAAGTCATAAAGTTTTGGATCAAGTTGAATCCAATCAAGTGGGGCTTATCGAAAATTCTGTCATCGTCGTCAAAATCCCGAAAGAAGATGTTGCTTCAATTACAAAGAATGGTGTTGACGCAATAATCACCTTAAAAAATGGGGAAGTGATTACTGTACAAAACTATTTTAGTGAGGTGACACCAGATAATAGTTTGGTGTTTGAGGATGAAGACGGCACATTGTATTGGGCAAAATTTACAACAGCCAATGGTGATATTGCGGATGTTATTCAGTATCAACCTTTAGATGAAATTGAACCGCTGCTTTATAACGATTCTTTGACAGGTGTAATTTTACCGTGGATTGCGGGAGCAGGTGGCGCTGGTTTATTGGGTGCAGCTATTGGTGGTGGATCTGATTCTTCTGGTGGTTCTAAGGATACGACTAAACCGGACGCGCCTAAAGATGTGGTGATCACCGATGATGGTGAGCACGTCACAGGTAAAGGTGAGCCGGGTACTACGGTAGAGGTGAAAGATCAAGATGGCAAAGTCATTGGCACAGGCACAGTGGATTCATCAGGTAATTTTGATGTTGAACTTAAAGATCCATTAACCAATGGTGAAACCGTTGATGTCACTGTGACAGATAAAGCAGGCAATGAGTCAGAACCAACAGAAGCTACTGCAAAAGATACGACCAAACCTGATGCACCTAAAGATGTGGTGGTTACCGATGATGGTGAGCACGCCACAGGTAAAGGCGA
>NZ_VPCH01000127.1:0-1033 GCF_013418285.1 Acinetobacter sp. YH12152 | reverse complement strand
AAATCCGCAGCTTCGGCATATAGTTTTAGCCCCGTTACATCTTCCGCGCAGGCCGACTCGACTAGTGAGCTATTACGCTTTCTTTAAAGGGTGGCTGCTTCTAAGCCAACCTCCTAGCTGTCTATGCCTTCCCACATCGTTTCCCACTTAACTATAATTTTGGGGCCTTAGCTGGCGGTCTGGATTGTTTTCCTCTTGACTACGGACGTTAGCACCCGCAGTCTGTCTCCCGGATAGTACTCATTGGTATTCGGAGTTTGCATCGGTTTGGTAAGTCGGGATGACCCCCTAGCCGAAACAGTGCTCTACCCCCAATGGTATTCGTCCGAGGCGCTACCTAAATAGCTTTCGGGGAGAACCAGCTATCACCGAGTTTGATTAGCCTTTCACCCCTATCCACAAGTCATCCCCTGGCTTTTCAACGACAGTGGGTTCGGTCCTCCAGTTAGTGTTACCCAACCTTCAACCTGCTCATGGATAGATCACCCGGTTTCGGGTCTACACCCAGCAACTAAACGCCCTATTAAGACTCGATTTCTCTACGGCTCCCCTAATCGGTTAACCTTGCTACTGAATGTAAGTCGCTGACCCATTATACAAAAGGTACGCAGTCACCAAACAAGTTGGCTCCCACTGCTTGTATGCATGCGGTTTCAGGATCTATTTCACTCCCCTCACAGGGGTTCTTTTCGCCTTTCCCTCACGGTACTGGTTCACTATCGGTCAGTCAGGAGTATTTAGCCTTGGAGGATGGTCCCCCCATATTCAGACAAGGTTTCACGTGCCTCGCCCTACTCGACATCATTATCTAAGCCCTTTCGCGTACAGGACTATCACCTACTATGGTCGCACTTCCCAGAGCGTTCCACTAAAGCTTAGATAACTTAATGGGCTTTTCCCCGTTCGCTCGCCGCTACTGAGGGAATCTCAATTGATTTCTTTTCCTAAGGGTACTGAGATGTTTCACTTCCCCTCGTTCGCCTCATAAACCTATGTATTCAGTTTATGATACCCGCCTTATAGCGGGTGGGTT
>NZ_VPCH01000126.1:0-1069 GCF_013418285.1 Acinetobacter sp. YH12152 | reverse complement strand
CCAAATTGAAATATTTCCTCGATTTATTAATGCTCGATTATAAGAAGACCAATTGGTGGTACGATAAATTTTAGGTGCAGGCTTGTTCATTTGGAAATTATATTGTGGAATAAGCCCTTAACGATAGGTTTGTGCAACAAAGCCATAGTAACATAAAAAATTAAGAAATTTAAGGGAGTTGATTGCATGATTAAGTTTGAGGATATATTTTACACTTAATGGGTTGTTAAAAGGAATTGTTTTTTATTTTCTATATCTGGGGCATATTATATTTTGAATTGGTGTTTATTAGGTTTTTATTAAAGATGGTGTGTTTGGGAAAAAATTCAAAAGGTTTAAATGTTGTGAATAAAGTAATAATGCTTATTCTTATTGGTCTTCAATTTAGCGCGTGTGTTGAAAATAAGGTTGTGAACGGTGTTGATGTTGATCGAAAAGAGGTACAAAATGAGTTAAAGTTAGTAAGAGAGTATGTTGGTGAACAGAAGAATAAACTACCTGTGAATGTAGATAATTATACTAGATGGGTGGATTTTAAATTTTCTGATAATAAATTAACCTATATTTACATGGTTTCATTTGAAAGTATTAGTGATTATCAGGCGGCTGATATGAGGAAATATTATTATTCTAAGCCAAAGATAGATGAAATTTGTGAATCAATTGCTATCTTATCTAATTTGGATATTGTGTATGAGTATAAATATGTTAATTTAAAAAACAAGGAATTGATTACAATTCCATTTAATAAAAAGATATGTGATATTTAATTATGTTTTTTTTGAAAGGTATAATTTTGGTTTTATTTTGAATTAAGATTGTAATGAAAAAATTTGAATTAATTAATAAATCCCTTTTAGCAACCGTAGCATTCCTTCTGTTGCCATTTTGGTCTTATCTTTATTATGGTTATTTTTGGATTCTTTTTCTAGGCATTTTAACGGCTTTGTTGCACAAAGATTTGAAATACAAAGCCCCCCCTAATTGAGCCAAATTTAAGGCGTAACTTGGGTAAGTGGTCGACCTAATTCCGTAAATCTGTTGAGGACTGCTACACGTGCATGAATTT
>NZ_VPCH01000125.1:0-1082 GCF_013418285.1 Acinetobacter sp. YH12152 | reverse complement strand
TAAGTTGACAAAAATAACTAATCATGCGAAAAGGTTTTTTTAGTTAACAGATGTTCACACATGCCTCGGATTGTTTCTGTACCACTTAGTTTAGAACAGCGAGAACGACTCATTTTTCTGGCCAAACATGCAAAACATTGGCGTGAAAGACAACGTGCCCAAACTATTCTCTGGCTTTCCGAAGGTAAAAGTGTTGCAGAAGTTGCCACTCTACAAGAACGTATCCCAGAAACCATAAGGCTACAACGCCGACGTTGGGAATTGTATGAGT
The DNA here is from genome assembly GCF_013418285.1 of Acinetobacter sp. YH12152. NCBI lineage: Bacteria > Pseudomonadati > Pseudomonadota > Gammaproteobacteria > Moraxellales > Moraxellaceae > Acinetobacter > Acinetobacter sp. YH12152. Next base: position 811 of record NZ_VPCH01000125.1, on the reverse strand, counting down.
TTGAATCGATTAAAGAAGGTCATCGCTCAGGTCGACCCAATACATTGATCTCAGACTATCAGGCGAAAATCTTAGATTGGGTCAATACAAGTCCACTCAATGCAGAACAAATCCGAGTCAAACTACATGAAGAATACGAAGTGTCCGTGTCTGTTGAAACCATTCGTAAGTTTTTACGTGATTCAGGTATGGTCTTCAAGCGTACCCGTCATAGCTTGAAAAAAAAGAGATCCGATTGTATTTGAACAAGCAACACAGCAGATTGAAGAATTACGAGAGCAAGCGGCACGTGGTGAAATTATATTAGGTTATGTTGATGAAACAGGGTTTTCATCTACACCTGATAACCGCTATGCGTGGACAAAGATAGGTAATGTTCATGCGGTTGATGCAATAAGATTAAAACGAGTTAATGTCATGGGGTGTTTGCTTTCAACGGGGAAACTGGTGACAAGTTGTTTACAAGAGTCAGTTACAAGCACTTGGTTTTATGCCTATTTAACTGGAATAGCTCAACAAGTTAAACAGACGTATAACCTTCCATTGGTTCTTATTGTTGATAATGCCTCGATTCATAGAAGTAAAAAGATGGCTGATTACAGAGAGCTACTTAAAACTAACTTTTCGACGAATCTGTATTTTATTCCAGCTTATAGCCCTGAGTTAAATCGAATCGAGATGGTATGGAAGCAGATGAAATATTATTGGCGAGATTTTCAAGTCATGACAGCTGATAAAATAGAGCAATGGGTGGAGAAAGTATCAAACCAATTCGGAAAAGAATACATGTTTACTTTTTAATGACAACTTA
>NZ_VPCH01000124.1:0-1102 GCF_013418285.1 Acinetobacter sp. YH12152 | reverse complement strand
ATAGGACTTACGCACTATCATTTATAGATTCTCTGTGGTAGCAGATGATTTTTATCGAGAATAAAGTCATCAATGAAGTTTTTGATAATTGGTCTAAATAATTTCTTCTGCCAACGATATATATTTTCAAAGATCCGCTCAAACTGGTTCTTTTGTATCTCAACGTAGGCCATCAAGGCTGAAAAAATATGATTCAAAATCAGTTTAGATCGTCTTACTTGAAACTTTTCAATATGACAAACCTGTTTAATCACCCGGTGATATTGCTCTATTTTCCAATGACTTGAATGTAATTCATGAAAACCTTCAAAGGACAATAAATCATCTTCATCTTGATGCACAATATAAAACCTCTGCTGTTCTTTTAACTGAGTCTTAAATAATTGTACAAAGCCAAAATCTTTGAGCCAGACCACTTGACCCTGATGGAAATCTGGCAATAAGCGCAGTTGAAACCATTGTCCTTTTTCTGGGGAAACCTTACGGTTACAGTCGATACCAAACATAAATCGAATACCATATTTTCTTATGGTTTTTAGATTTCCAGTCGATGAATACCAACTATCACCTGTAATAAATTGAATCTTTGCACCCCAACTGAGTACTTCACTTAACATATCCATAAAGTAATCATTCTTGGTTTTACTTTCAGATTTGTCATAAATTCGGAAATTAATTGGAATATTTTGACCATTTTGATCTGTCGCATACAAGGTAATGAGATTAATACCCTTGACGGAACGGTGGTGTTTGCCTGACCAAAAATAGCTAACTAAGTCCATATGCTGACTATACGGTTTATCTAAAACAGTATCATCAATACTGACTATAAGTTTATTATTATCAATATGTTGAATTGCTTCCTGATATAGGTCGTGAGGTGTGTAGTCTTCACGCTCTAGAAAGCGATTTACACTATCATGCGAGATATTATAAGTCTCGGCAAGTTGTGTGCAGCTAATAGAGTTCGGTTCTGTCATGAGAAAGCCCATATAAATGGGTAGAGTACAAGTTGCTGTAGAAGCATTTTTAATTCGTCTGATCACAGATACTTTATAAAGTATTTTAATACTTTTTTGAATCCGTCAATGCGTAAGTCCTA
>NZ_VPCH01000123.1:0-1145 GCF_013418285.1 Acinetobacter sp. YH12152 | reverse complement strand
AATTACTGACAAAAATTTGCTCAAATAAACTTCGAGTAATTTCTACCATCAATCAATGAAAATAATTTCGATCGATCAATCAGTAAAAATCCACACAAGTTGTTCTTCATAATCTCTTAATGATCTTTCTAACATCTCGTCAATGCTAGAAGCTGGACTTCGATAAACTCAACAACTCAACGCTTCACGTTTCGTTCGTTTCCGTCTATCTCGTCGGTATGGTGCTCATTATAGGGCAATTTCTTACACGTGCAAGTGCTTTTCACTCACAAAGAACACGAGTGTTTTATTTTTATGCACCATTATGGTTCAAAAAACACACTTTACTCACATAAATACATGATATTTATTACAAATATCATGTAAAATATTTTTCCTATTTTGTGTGCTTAGTTTTTTACAGGTGCTGCTTTAATCACCACACTCTGTATAACTACTGGGTTTACAGGGACATTCTGATGCATTCCATAGTTCGCAGTTGGAACTTTTACGATTTTATCGACGATATCCATACCTTTAGTGACCTTACCAAAAACAGCATATCCCGCATTCATTGCACTTTTATTGAGAAAGTCATTGTCTGCAACATTAATAAAGAACTGACTACTTGCTGAATCAGGATGATTCATCCGTGCCATTGCCAATGTGCCGCGCTTATTGCTCAAGCCATTACTTGATTCATTCTTAATAGCCGCTTTTGTTGGCTTCTCCTGCATTTTGACATCCATGCCCCCACCCTGAACCATAAATCCAGGAATCACGCGATGAAAGATCGTGCCGTTATAAAATTTTTCTTTTGCATAGCTTTCAAAGTTTTTAGCTGAGATAGGTGCCTTGTCATTGAATAGCTCAATTTCAATATTGCCTTGAGAGGTTTTCATTTCGACAATAGTATTGGCAGCAAAACTGCTTAAGCTCACACAGCCAAGTGCTGCGGTAAATAAAATCTGTTTTAACATTTGCTAACTCTTCTGGTTGATCTCGTACTTGTTATTGACTGTATATTAGTCTTTGATGATTGACATACTCCCACCACCAAGCTAAGAGCTATGGTGGGGGAATCTTTGCGACCCATGCAATCTTAGAGATTGCACCTTTCGATACCGCACTGCGCTGACAGTATGGCGGTACAGGAACTCTTTATA
>NZ_VPCH01000122.1:0-1184 GCF_013418285.1 Acinetobacter sp. YH12152 | reverse complement strand
TTGGGTGTTGTATAGTCAAGCCTCACGAGCAATTAGTATTGGTCAGCTTCATGCGTCACCGCACTTCCACATCCAACCTATCAACGTCGTAGTCTTCAACGGCTCTTTAGTGGACATAAAGTCCAAGGGAAATCTTATCTTGAGGTAGGCTTCCCGCTTAGATGCTTTCAGCGGTTATCCCTTCCGAACATAGCTACCCGGCGATGCGACTGGCGTCACAACCGGTACACCAGAGGTTCGTCCACTCTGGTCCTCTCGTACTAGGAGCAGATCCTCTCAAATTTCCAGCGCCCACGGTAGATAGGGACCGAACTGTCTCACGACGTTCTAAACCCAGCTCGCGTACCTCTTTAAATGGCGAACAGCCATACCCTTGGGACCTGCTTCAGCCCCAGGATGAGATGAGCCGACATCGAGGTGCCAAACACCGCCGTCGATATGAACTCTTGGGCGGTATCAGCCTGTTATCCCCAGAGTACCTTTTATCCGTTGAGCGATGGCCCTTCCATACAGAACCACCGGATCACTAAGACCTACTTTCGTACCTGCTCGACTTGTGGGTCTCGCAGTTAAGCGCGCTTTTGCCTTTATACTCTACGCGTGATTTCCGACCACGCTGAGCGCACCTTCGTACTCCTCCGTTACTCTTTAGGAGGAGACCGCCCCAGTCAAACTACCCACCAGACATGGTCCTCGCTCCAGATCATGGAGCAGAGTTAGAACCTCAATATTACCAGGGTGGTATTTCAAGATTGGCTCCACCGAAACTAGCGTCTCGGTTTCAAAGCCTCCCACCTATCCTACACAAGTAAGATCAAAGTTCAATGTCAAGCTGCAGTAAAGGTTCACGGGGTCTTTCCGTCTAGCCGCGGGTACACCGCATCTTCACGGCGATTTCGATTTCACTGAGCCTCTGCTGGAGACAGCGCCCCCATCATTATGCCATTCGTGCAGGTCGGAACTTACCCGACAAGGAATTTCGCTACCTTAGGACCGTTATAGTTACGGCCGCCGTTTACTGGGGCTTCGATCAAGAGCTTCGCTTACGCTAACCCCATCAATTAACCTTCCAGCACCGGGCAGGCATCACACCCTATACGTCCACTTTCGTGTTTGCAGAGTGCTATGTTTTTAATAAACAGTTGCAGGGGCCTGGTTTCTGTGGCTGCTCTCAGCTCAGGAAG
>NZ_VPCH01000011.1:0-82639 GCF_013418285.1 Acinetobacter sp. YH12152 | reverse complement strand
ACAATAGCAAGAGTGAACCACCTGATCCCTTCCCGAACTCAGAAGTGAAACCTCTTAGCGCTGATGGTAGTGTGGGGTTACCCATGTGAGAGTAAGTCATCGCCAGCTCATTATTCGAAACACCCCCAACTTAATCGTTGGGGGTGTTTTTTTATGCATAGTGAAAAAGATAGAGGGGGATACGGAAATTAAGTGCTGGATATCCAACGCTATAAGTTTACATAGAACGATAAAATTATATTAACTGACGTCGTGCATGCTTTAATGCTGTTCTTAACCCTTCTTCTAACGTTGGATGATAGAAGGGTTTATCTAAAATTTCATGTATGCTTAGTTCTTCTAAAATCATCCAAGCTAATAAATGTGCCAAATGTTCAGCTTCCGCGCAGAATAGCTCAGCTCCTAATAGTTTATGGCTAATTGTATCCACATATACTTCGGCAGCCCCTTTATTTTTAGCAGCAACAATCGCACGACCTTGTTTTTCATAAGAAACGTAACCAATGACGAATTCTGTGTTTTTATCTTGTAGATGCTTATAGCTTTGCCCAATGGTTGCCATTTGTGGTGTAGAAAATAAGATGCCTAGAGGTATTAGCGTCTTGATGGATTTAGTTTGTGGAAAATTTAAACAGTTTTGTACAGCAAACTTGCCTTCATGAGCTGCTTCGTGTTGGATAGGGGTATTGGTATGTGCATCACCGACGATAAAAATTGGATAATCGGCTAGCTGCTTTGTATCTGGATTGATTGGCAAATTTTTTAAATCTTTAAATTCGGCACTTATACGTTCTAAACTTAAGGTATTTAATAATGTACGTCTGCCAGTTGCAGCTAATACATAGTCAACTTGTAGTGTCTTCTGTACGTTTTCTTCAGTATAGGTTAAATGAACTAGATCTCCTTCAATAGAATAATGTTCAGGTAAAATTTCAAACTTTAGCTTTAACTCTTTACTTAATTCTTCCTGTGCGAGCTTTTGCAATATAGGGCTACTCAGTGAGCCAATTTTTCGACTACGTGCAAAAACTGTGGTGTTTACATTGAGGCGTGTTAAAGCCTGCGCTAATTCCAAAGCGATGACGCCACTTCCAATAACTGCGACTGATTTAGGGAGTTGTTCTAATTCAAATATCTGATCTGATGTAATTAATTTATCGCCTAATATTTTTTTTTGTTCAGCATCTATAGCAGGAGTTGTACCTACAGCAAGGATAAATGACTTAGCTTTAAATGTTTGGTTGTTTACTTGAATGGTATTTGAATCAATAAATTCAGCTTTACCTGAAATTTTATGCTGGCTTGGCCAACTTTCAACATCTTTTAACGTGGCTCGTGTAAAACGATTACGTAAGGTTTGAACATGTTGCATGACGCTAGAGGTATCAATTTCACTTTTGACATCTAGGCCTAAATTATCAGCATGTCCTATTTCGTACATACGGTTGGCAGTAGAGATAAGTATTTTACTGGGCATACAACCGACACGTGCACAGGTGGTGTCCCACGGACCATCATTAATGATAAGAATATTTTGTGTTTTTTTAATTGCTTCTTTATAGGCTGAAATGCCTGCTGTTCCCGCACCGATAATGATGATGTCGTACATAAAATTCTCCTTCATATTTCAAATTTAACATATCAAAGATTTGTCTTCCTTTTGTTTACATAAAGCTATAACTGTGGTTACATAGCAACCAATAAATATTTATAACAACTCTATATATATTGAGGGTTTTAGGGGAATTCCATGCAAAAAAACAAGTGACTATGAAACTGTCAGCTGTAGCTTTAGCCGTATTGTTGGCAAGTTGTGGCGGTGGTGGTAGTGATGGGTACTATAATAAAGGTGTTAGTGCTCCTACCGCAGGAACAGGAACTGGCACACAAGAGGAAAACCTGTTTAAAAATATTCAAATTCAGTATCTTCCAATAGTAGAAAAACTTAATGCGCGTGGAGATACTTTTACAGTGTCTGTACGTGTAATGAATGATGGAGCTATTTTACCTAATGTTGCTTTAATAGTTGAATCTACAGATGTATTAAAGAATAAAGCTGCGATTGAGTACATTCCATCAAGTGAGGAGGTAGAGGGTGAATCCGCAGGAATCAAAACTGATGGACAGGGTATTGCACGATTTAATGTTAAAGTTGATGCGGGCTTGGATGAATCCACGATTAATGAAATCTTGAAAGGTGTAAACGTTAAGGTATCTGTTAAGGATGATAAAGGTAATACTTTAGCTTCAGCAGCTCATCTTATTTCGGCTTATGATCCAGAAAAAGAAGTAGTTGAAATACCGAACAAATATGATTGGAGTATTTTAACCGACAAGCAGGCACTTGCAGTTGTTGGTGATAAAATTGCTGTGCAGATCAAACTCAAGGCTATTAATGGAACTGACTCTGTAAATAATAAGCCAATACAGATTTCACTTGAAAACTCATTTAATAATCAGCTTGCAATTTCAAGTGAATCAGTCGCTTCAACTAATGAGGAAGGTTATGTTGCATTTACTATTAGTTCAAAACTGACAACAGCATTGACCGAAGCACAAATAGCAAACATGCTTTCACAAGGGTTAAAATTCAAAGTACAAGTTGTTGAATCTGGCGTTGTGACGAGCGAACAAAGCAAAACGATTGCTTTAGTAAAGTATATTGATGAAAGTTTGTATGGCGGTATTAACTCTATGAGTCTTGGCCAATTGACCTCTAACAATGGAAATTATATTCAAGAGGTTTACTTGGATTTGGGTGAGGAACATGCTAACCAGGACGTAACGATCTCATCTCGTGCCATTCAATATAGTAAAGGAAAATATTATTTTTCAAATAATATTGGTCTTTATCCATTAAGCTCAGCAATTTGTACCTTAAATAATTCACCTGTTAAAAACGAGACAGGTTTAGACTGGAATGGTAATTCAATTACTTATGCTGCCTTGGTTTCTGAAAAACTAAAACTCAATAATATTGATATCAATAATGTTGTCTATTTGAATAAGGCGGGGCTTACTAATTCGACACTCTCATTTGTAAAAGTGAAAACTGATGTAGATGGTAAGGCGATTATTAATCTTGTTTATGATAAAACTTATTCCAAATGGTTAAACTTAAGTCTAAGTGCACGTTTGGAGAATCAATCTGTTCCATTCGGTAGTACTTTTGATTTTCAACTACCATTAATTGAAACAGATTATAATGATCAAACAGGAACAGGGCCGAATATGATTAGTCCATTTGGTATGTCAGATGATTGTTTTAATGCAAATTAATTAAAAACAGCGCTTCGGCGCTGTTTTTTATTGAGAGATTTAAATAGAAGTCCCCACACTCACACCCACCGTCGGGCGCACTTGCATAGAACTACAAGCACTCAGAGCCAAGACACATATCACCACCAATAAAACTTTATTCATGCAACAAACCTTGAGATTTTGCCTGATGAAATAACGCACTAGAACGAGCGCCACTACGACAAATCATCAGAATGGGTTTTGGAAGCTCATTATAATATTTAGCGAATTCAAGAATGTCTGTTTGAGAAATTTTACCGCTGTTGACAGGTTGATAAATCACACTGATCTGGGATTTTTCCGCGATATTGCGTAATTCACTCACCTTGACTGCATTACCCATCTCTTGATCAGGGCGGTTCACAATCACAGATTTAAAACCTTGCCGCATCAACTGTGAAAATTTGGCAGCATTCATCTGACCTGCAACACTGACTTTGGTATTTAAAGTCTGAACATCGTTTTGAGCGTGACTCAGCGGGATACTGCTACAGATCAGAATACAGCAAAATACATATTTGAGGATGGGTTTAGTCATCCAAAAGATCCATCTGTTTTGCTAGTTGATACAGGTTGTTTGAACGGTTACCTGTACGGCAGAACATTAGAACTGGCTTTGGCAATTCATTAAAATGATTAGCAAAGTTACGGACATCTAGCTCAGAAATTTGACCTGCAACAACAGGTTGATGAACATAGTCTAAACCAGCGCTACGAGCTGCTTCTTCAATTTGAGCACTGGTTGGTTGCTCAGGACCACCTTCCATGTCAGGGCGGTTATTGATAATCGATTTAAAGCCTTTTTCAACCACTTGCGCTACATGTTCTGGGCCGATTTGACCTGCAAAACCAACATTTTCGCTCATTGAGTCACTCCATAATTTAATTCATAGATTTATGCTTTATGATAGCATTAAGCACAAACTTGAGCAGAATGTTCTTAAATTTTTATAAGCGATTACAACCATAAAATAACGCAATGGAGCGCGTATGCACGCCTATACAGTCGAACCACTGTATGTCAAAAGCGGACAAGATGTTATAGCTGCTGACTTTTATCGTCCAAAATCTGTTGAAAAACCTGCAGTCATTCTCATGGCACATGGTTTGGCGGCATTACGCCAGTTTAAATTAGTGCAATATGCCAAGCGCTTTGTGCAAGCAGGCTATGCTGTCGTGTTGTTTGATTATCGCTATTGGGGTGGCAGTACAGGGCGTCCGAGAGAGTTGGTGAACCTTAAAGCTCAACTTGAAGATTGGCGGACCATGATCGATCATTTACAGCAGCGTAAATCGATTGATTCGAGACGCATTGTATTATGGGGAACATCGCTGAGTGGTGGCTATGTACTTAGTTTGGCGGCAGAGCTTAAAAATATTAAAGCGGTGATGGTACAAGTACCATTTGTCGACGGCGCTGAAAGTGCAAAATTGTATCCCCTACAGCAATTACCCAAAGCGTTAAAATTATCGAGTCAGGACTATATGGGTTCTAAAGTTGGGATGAGCCCAACGACTTTACCTGTAGTTGATCCACATCGATTGTGTTTTTTACAGTCTGAAGACAGTTATGCGGGCTACTTATCGATCGTAAATCCTGATTTTTATTGGAGTGGCGAAATTCCAGCTCGGGCCTTTTTTAAGTTAATCCGTTATCGCCCAATTTTGGATGTCCGTAAAATTAGCATACCAGTACTTTTTATTGCAGCCAAAGAAGATAGTTTGATTCCCATCGAATCAAGCCGAGAAACTGCGACCAATATTGCACCATATGTGCAGTATTATGAGTGGGAAATGCAACATTTTGATATTTATCACGGGCAATGGTTTGAAAAAGCCATGGCAACCCAATTAGAATTTTTACATCAACATGTTGGAGTCAGCTAAATGATCGTTGTGTGTCCTGAATGTGGTGCAAAAAACCGTGTACCTGAAGAAAAACTCGAAGTTGGACCTGCATGTGGTCAATGTCATCAAGCATTGATTCCATTGGCGCCCATCGAGTTGAATGAAAAGAACTTTGCAAATTTTATTAGCAATAGTGATTTACCTGTGCTGATTGATTTATGGGCTGAATGGTGTGGACCATGTAAGATGATGGCGCCACACTTTGCACAAGTTGCAAAATCTAATCCGAAGGTGGTTTTTGCCAAAATTGATACCGAAGCAAACCCTCGATTGAGCGGTGCATTTAATGTTCGTAGTATTCCTACACTGGTTTTGATGAATAAAACCAACGAAATTGCTAGAATAAGTGGTGCAATGCGTGCTGGTGAGTTACAACAATGGCTCAACCAGCAGTTAAATCTACCTCAATAAATGTCAGCGCCAGGAGCTAAAGTGTCAGAAACTCATGTAAAACCTGAAGGAACGCTTTCCCTACAAACCATCGCGATGCCTGCAGACACCAACTGGAGTGGTGATGTTTTCGGTGGTTGGATCGTGTCACAAATGGACTTGGCCGGTGCAATTCACGCAGAGCGTTTCAGTCAAGGACGCTGTGCAACGATTTCAATTAACCAAATGACCTTCCTCGTTCCAGTGAAAGTCGGGGATGTCATCAGTGTATATACCAAAATTTTAAAAGTGGGTAATACCTCTATCCAAATGCAGATTGAAGTTTGGGATAGCCATGACAGCTCACGTGATCCAATTCGCGTAACCGAAGGTGTGTTTACATTTGTCGCTGTGGATGTGAAAGGTGCTAAGCGTCAAATTCCTGCGGATGCAAAAGCTAAATTTGCTGCAGATCAAGCTTAATTAAAGTTAGACGCAAAAAAAAGCCGCTCAATCGAGTGGCTTTTTTATTAATCACGAATTAAAACTTAGAACATTGTATTTGAATTGGCACTGGTTTCAGGAATGCTTTGTTGCACATCCCAATGTTCGACGATCTTGCCATTTTCAACACGGAAGATATCAATAATCGCTTCTCCACGGTCTTGATTATTCTGCGTAGAGTGCACATGTAAATAGACCAAATCACCTTCGGCAGCGGCACGTTTGATCTGGTTTTTTGCTTCAGGATTTTGTTTAAAATACTGGATGAAATAATCGACAAAAGGCGCTTTGCCATCAGGTACATGCGGATTATGTTGAATATATTGATTGCCAATATATCGGTCAGCATATGTCTTAACCTGATGTTTAAGAAAGACACCTTCATAAAAATCAATCACGATTTTCTTATTTTCCGCTGCTTGGCTGGTTTGAATATTGCTTTCAGCTGTTTGTGTTGGAGTCGTTGGCGTTGCAGGAATAGTACTTTGACATGCAGTTAAAAACACCACCAGGCTGATGAGTGAAAGGGGAATGATTTTTTTCATAAAGTGCTCAATATATTTGTGTCGTGCAAGCATATTGAGCGGAATTACGGCGTATAAATAGTAAAAAACAGTCTTGATTTTGCTGAAATTTGGTAAAACTTATACTTACCTAAAAGTAAGTTTTATTTACATTTATTTATTTTTCAGAGCGGGTTTTGCCACCCACGCCCAAAGCATTTCACATTGAATCGGTGCTTCACCAGATTCATCGGTGACTAAGACCTGTACTAAGGTTTCACCTTTTTCTGTGCTTTGCATTTGTTGTTGCTGTTCGGGTGTAAGCGTTGCGATGGCTGTCATCCCACCTTGGGTTGGACGTTTAAAATCAACTTTCAGACTTTTAATCAGGACAATGGCACTGTCTGGGACGTTCATTGCTGTGACAAAGCCTGTGGCTGTTTCTGCGATCAGCGCCATGGCACAGGCATGTACTTGCCCGATATGGTTTTGCATCGCCTTATGATTGGCGATGCTCACCTCAACACGCTCAGGGCTGACATGTTGATATTGGATTTTAGCCGTTCCAACCATGGGCACGACACGACCAAAAGCTCGACTGAGCAAACGACTTTGAATACCTTTGGGTAATTTAGAGCTTGCTTTGACCAGTTTATTTAGACGATTTGGACGTGCCATATTGACCTCAATGGCAGTTGTGCTGCCTTAATCTTTAAAGTTGTTAAATTGAAGCGGCACACCAAACTGTTGCTCTTTTAAGAACGCCATCACTTGTTGCAAAGTGTCACGTTTCTTGTCAGTCACACGAATTTTGTCGCCTTGAATAGAAGATTGCACTTTAATGCCGCTTTCTTTAATGGCTTTATTGATTTTTTTTGCAGTATCAGAGTCAAGACCGTCTTTTAGTTTGATCACTTGAATGACGTTTTTACCAGAAGCGGTCATTTTTTGTGGATCGAGCGCTTGAATGTCGACTTTACGTTTGAAGAAATGATTTTCGAGCATGGTATACACTTGCTCACATTGGAAATCGCTTTCTGTTGAGATTTTGATTTCCTTATTTTTCTCATTTAACTCAATTGAAACGTCATGACCGCGGAAGTCAAAACGCGTCGCAATTTCTTTTTGCGTGTTTTGAACTGCATGATTTACTTCAAAAACTTCTAATTCGGAAACAATATCAAAAGAAGGCATAGATTAGACCTTTACAAAGGGAAAGAATATCTGAGATGCTAGGGATGTTTTCTTCATTTGCCAAGTGTTGTTTACATCAAAAGGAGTGCGCAATGATCCGTAAACAAGAAATTACAACATTTGAGTTCCCAGAAGACTCGATTATCTGGGATGTTCGCGATGCAAGTGCTTATGCTGAGGCACATGTGAAAGGTGCGGTTAACCAACCGATCACCGCATTGTCATCAGATGCACTGACTCAGGTGTCAACGGATCAACCCATTTACATTTTATGTGGTGGCGGAAGTAAAGCTCCACGTGCAGCAGAGTTACTAGAGGGTTTTGACAGCTCACGTGAATATGTAATCTTAATGGGCGGCACGCGTGCTGCTCGTGATGCTGGTCTTCCTTTGGAACAAGGGAAATAAGATCGAATCAAAAAAAGCGCCGAAAGGCGCTTTTTTATTGCGCGTTATTTTTCTGGAAGAGGAGTTGAGGGTACATGACCTTGAAAATAAGGCTTCTTGGTTTTTTGTTTGGCTTTGGCGCGTCTTATAAAACGTGCTGCATGAATTTTATCGAGTAGCTGTGTTGGAATAGGGCAGGCTTCTTTTAAGACTAGCGCGGCAATGATTTCACTACAGAGCGGTGCATACAGGAAACCTTTAGAACCGAGTCCACTACAGCTATAAATGTGCTGATCTTCATGGACTGCACCAATTACCGGGAAAAAGTCTTTTGTCTGTGCGCGAATCGCGGCACGCCCTTGCCATTGCTCAATCGGTGCTAAGGTTTTGGCAAAGTCGGGGAACACACTGTGGATAAGTTCATAGTTATGCACATGATCTTCAGTGAGAGCGTCGGTGTCATCACGGCCGGGATAAAATGACGCGCCCATAATCATCTGTTCGGCATCCAGTTGCATACAATAGCCCCCATAACTATAGGCGGTATGCATATCCATTTGTTGAGCGGGATTGTTCAACCAACTGACTTGTCCACGAATGGCACGCAGTTCTGGATAATCTGTTTGTAGCTGCATACTGTCACGTGCCGCACAGAGAATGACATGCTCGGCAGATGGAAGCTGCTGATCCTGGGTAAATAGCGCAACGCCATTTTGTTGTTGCTCAATGCGTTGAATATCTGCTTGTAACAACTCAATGTGCGGATGTGCCAAGATTTGGTCACGAAGCTGATGTGGACTGACTGCGCCTGCTTGTTTTAAGAGCAGGGTTGGAAATACTGAAGCTAATTGATTTAGCGTGCCTTCTTCAGCAGCTAACACCTCTGAAGGATAAGCTTGAGCTAAATCAAGATGCTCTGCTTTATTTTTTAAAATAGATTGGTGAATCTGTAAGGGACGAAATGCCTTGAAGTTTTGATAATGCTTGAGCGCATATAACCAACTCAGGGTCATCAAATGTTCAGCACTTTGTTCAATTGAACTGAGTTTAGGGTTGAGTAGGGCAAGAGGATTACCCGACCCACCGCTGAGTGGTGCTGATTTCTCGTAAATACGCACTTGATGCCCACGTTGAGCAAATGTCCAAGCACAGCTTAAACCAGCTATGCCAGCGCCAATAATCGCGATTTGACGGGGCTTATGACCTAGAGTGATTTCAGAATTTTTTTTTTCGTCTAAAGTGGGTATGTCAGCAACTACGGATTGATCATCTGATCTTTCAGGTGCGAGCCAAAAAGCTTTGAGCATTTCACGCTTATGAGCAAAGCCACGAGGTCGTGTAATGGTAATACCATGCTCACGTAAGCCGCGTTTCAGTACACCTGCCACACTAAATGAGGCAAAGGTCGTCCCAATGTCTGATAGACGCACGATATTTTTGAGTACGTTTTCTTCCCACATGTCAGGATTACAGGCGGGTGCAAAACCGTCCAAGAACCATGCATTGACCGTAGCAGTTTTTGCCATGACCGGAAAAACGTCGTGTGCATCGCCTAACCAAAGATCAATTGAAAAACGCTCTTCTGGAAAATTGAGTCGATGACATCCCGCAATGGGTTCAGGATATTGCGCAATCAGTTGCTGTGCCAAAGGCTGTAATTCAGGCCATGCATTTAATGCACGAATGAGGTCTGCTTTAGATAAAGGAAATTTTTCTACAGAAATAGCATGTAGATGGCTGTGATTATCTGGACGAACCTGTTGCCATAATTGCCACAGGGCCAAAATATTTAAGCCTGTACCAAAACCTGTTTCACCGACACTGAAATATTCAAAATCAGTCAGTGCCGCAAGGCGAGTGTCGAGGTCATTCCCTTTTAAAAACACATGACGTGTTTCGAGTAGGCCATTATCCTTCGAAAAATACACATCACCAAACTGTTTAGACACTGGAATATCAATGCCATCGATCATTTGCCAATCGAGATCGGCAGTCTGAATTGCACCTGACAAAACTCAAGCAACCTTTAAATTGAAGTAGAAAAACGAATTACCATTGACGACGACGTTTGGTATAGACGTAACTGGCCAACAAGAAACCTAAAATCACGCCAACACCGAGTGTGGTCCCGCCATATAAAAACATCTGCGCGCTACGTTCACTTTGTAGCACTTGTACTTGTACGCCCAAGCTATCATTTTTAAGTTGTAATTCTTGGTTTTGCGCCAAGGCTTCAAGGTTAGCTTTTTCTAACTGTTGTAAGCGTACAGATTGGTCTTTGACCATCGCTTTGACTTTGGCATCTTGCAGCGCTTTATTTTTTGCCAATTGCTCAATGGTCAATGGATTTGCATCTTGAGGTTGACCATTAGGATTGACGGTTGCCGCCACTTTAATGATGCCCGGTTTATTGGCAGGAATGGTATGCGGCACAGGATTGGGAGGAGGTGTTGCAGTCGTTGCTTGAGCAGCAGGGGCTACAGCAGGTGCAGGAGCCGGTTCTTCAGCCCATGCAGTTGAACAAATTAAAGATAAGCCCAGTAAACTAGAAACAACGACGCGCATGAACCTTATCCTTTAGGAAATGCTTTGTTAAATGGTTTGACATCAATTTGGCCATAAACCCCTTCTTTGAGGAAAGGTTCATCTGCCAACCATTGGTCTAGGGCTTCACGACTATCAAAATCGACAATGATCGTACTGCCATAAAAACCAGCTTGCGGGTTTGCCGGATCTTTAGGCATCGCACCTGCAACAATCAGACGACCTTCATCATCAAGTTTTTGTAGACGTTCAAGATGTTGAGGACGAACTGCAAGGCGCTTTTCCACTGTACCTTCATTATCTGTACAGCTTACGACGAATAATGGCATGACTTTTCCTGATTTTTGACCGAATGGATTATTCTGAGGTCTTAAAGTATTTACGTAATACAATAAACTGAATAATGATAAAGGAAAACATCACGATCATGTCACCAAAAGCAGTGAATTCACCCCAATATTTTCCGTCTGCAAACAAATAAGCGAAAAAGGTGTGTAAACATGACATCACCACGAACATTGCAGCCCATGCATAGTTCAATCGTTTCCAACCGACAGCGGTTAAATTTAAGACTGGACCAAATAAACGTTCGATGAGCGGTTTCTTATCTTTACTAAACAGTGGAGAAAGTAAAAACGCCCCTGCGAACACTAAGTTCAGTAAAACGGCTTTTAAGCGAATATAAAAATCATCGCTTAGCATCAGGGTAATACCACCAAAAATCACGGTCATGAACAACACAATCCATTGCTGTTTATCTAGACGGAATTTTTGCATGACAAACAATGCACCATAAACCACAAGCATGGAAATGATGAGACCTGATGTTGCCACAAGAATGTTATTGTTATCGACACCCCCAGCAGAACCAATCAATTGTAATAATGGGTGCTGCGTATCTTTTGGATCTACAGTTTTATATAAATAAAAGAAAATAATGAGTGGCACAAAGTCTAAAAGTGCTTTCATGTTAGAGTATCTAAATCTGATCAAATAAATGACATAGTATAGAGATGCAAGGCGTAGATTTACATACACACAGTAATATTTCTGATGGTACTTTGTCACCAGAGGCTTTGGTGCAGGCCGCAAGTGCTATTGGAATTCATACGCTGGCTTTGACTGATCACGATACGATGGACGGATTGTTGGCAGCAGAGCAGGTCGCGCATGAATTAAAGCTGCAATTAATCTCTGGTGTGGAGATTTCTAGCCAGTGGTCGAGACCTGCAACCAAAAAAAGTTATGGTGTACATATTGTCGCTTTAAATATGCAAAATCCTGCGCCCTTACAAGCCTTATTGATGGATCAAAAGCGTATTCGAGCGGAACGTGCTCGGCAGATTTGTGACTTATTGATACCGTTAATTGGTCAAGATATTTATAGCGATGTGATTGCCAAGGTTGACCATATACCAGATCGGGTAACACGCACGCATATTGCCAAAACTTTGGTGGAAAAGGGTGTGGTTTCACGTCCACAACAAGCTTTTGATAAATATATTAAAGAAGGCAAAAAAGCCTTTGTAAAATTTGAAGGTCCGAGTCTTGCAGAAACCATTGAGGTGATTCATGCCAGTGGTGGCTTTGCGGTGTTGGCGCATCCAACGCGTTATGATTTATCTGCGACCAATATTCGTTATTTGATTGAAATCTTTGCTGAAGCGGGTGGTGATGCAGTGGAATTACCACCGGCAATTGAGCCATTATCGACTCGTCAAATGGTGGATCGTATGATTGCTGCCTTTAACTTAAAAGTTTCTGTTGGCAGTGATTTTCATGGTGACAATATGCCGTGGATTAAACTCGGCAATATCCCTCGAGTGAAAGAGGAGCAAGTTGGAATCTGGGAGAGCTTTGTTTAAAGCCTTACGCGATGATTGCTCTCACTTACATATCTTCGATGTACCAAAAAAGTGTACGGCAAAGCTATGTAAGCGAGGGTTTAGACGCAGTGATCAATTACAGTAAGTTATGATCTTTGGCTTGAATCGGTGGTGGGGTGGGTTTTCCTAAAGTCCCAAGTAATTCAATTTCAATAGTACGCACCATCGAGTCCAATGGAAGGTCATTACTTTGTGTACCAAAGGGCTCTTCAATCTCTGAACTCAGCGCATCTAAGCCTAAAAAGGTATAGGCCAAAATCCCGACCAAAAGGGGGGTCGCAAGACCTAAAGTAGAACCCAAGCTAAAGGGTAAGACAAAACAGAAAAAATAAACAGTTCGATTCAGCAAGACCGAATAAGCAAACGGTAATGGCGTAGTGGCAATACGGTCACAGCCGGTTTGTACGGTGCTGAGTTCCATCACATGCTGATTCATCTGGGTATAAATAATATCTGAAATTTCACCATCTTTGAGCGCTTGCATTAGCTCCCATTGGATCAAACTCAACGTGTACTGCGGTGCATTGGCCTGTTGGTATAACTGGGTGATGGCATTCGCACTCATGCCGCTGGTTTCAACCAGTTCAGTGGGATTGGCGGTTTGATGGCGGAGTCGGTCACGTAAAACGTTGGCAAAGACGATTACATGTTGAATCACACGTTCACGACGGCCTTGACTGAGTAAACGGCAGTCACGGTCAAAATGTCGCGCATTGGCAATCAAAATGCCCCATAAACGCCGAGCTTCCCACCAACGGTCATAGCAGGCTGAGTTTTTAAAGCCTAAGAAAATCGACAGCACAACACCGATTAGGGTAAAGCCGACCAAAGGAAATTCGGTAAAATGGAAGATATCGACATAGGATAAGCCGCCCACAATGGCAGACAGCAACATAACGATCCCGAGCGGCGGTAAAACCTTAGGTAAAATCGTTCCTCGCCAAGAAAATAGCAGTTTAAAAATACTCGGTTGGTCACGGACGATCATGTTCGAATGATAATTTCTAGTTTTAAAAAATTATGATGATCTTCGGGTTTGCTCAAGCACTTGTCAATAACTGTTTCATGCAGATAAGTGTGCTTGGAGCAAGCCATGTTCAGCAAAGGAAAAACTCCCTTCTGTGGAGATAATGCAATGATCGATCAGTCGAATTTCTACCAGCTGACAAGCCTGCTGAATGAGTCGAGTCAATTCAAGATCGGCAGCAGAAGGTTCTGCACGACCGAAAGGATGATTATGTGCAATGACAATACTGCTGGCGTGTTCAGAAATGACATAACGCAGCAGTTGATTGATGGAAATTTCACAGGTATTGAGGCTGCCATAAAAAAGTTTTTTAAAGTTTATTTTTCTTAAATGTGCATCTAGACAGAGCACGCCAAAGACTTCTTGACGTTCCGATAAAAATTCAAAGCGAAGAAAGTTTTGCAATTGTTCAGAGTGTTGCATGTGCAAGGCTTCATTTTGAAAATGTTGACTCACATAGCGTTTACCGAGTTCTTTTACCGCCATAAGCTGCGCATATTTACTGTTTCCAATGCCATGAAACTGGCGCAAATCCTCAAGTGACGCATCCATCAGCGCTTGCAACTGACCAAAATGTTGGATCAGGACTCGTGCGAGTTCGACAGCAGAGTGCTGCTGGGAACCAGAGCGTAGGAAAATAGCCAGTAGCTCAGCATCGGATAAACTTTGTGCGCCTTGTTGAATCAGCCGCTCACGTGGGCGCTCTTGTTCAGGCCAATTTTTAATTGAATTATTCATTATTCTTAGACTTTTTTATTATCAGTCAATCGGCTTTTTCACAGCAGATTGTTGGGTCAGTGCATATTTAATGCTATTGTGAGCGCCACTGCAACAGATAGGTAGCCTGTTCGTGAGCTTTGATTTAAGTGTAATGCCCACAAAAAATATTCTTTTAGGTGTCACTGGTGGTATCGCAGCCTATAAAAGTGCCATTCTTGTCCGTCGGTTAAAAGATGCCGGATTTGATGTGCGCGTGGTGATGACTCAAGGTGCGCAAGCCTTTGTGACCTCGCTAACGTTTCAGGCGCTTTCAGGCAACCCTGTGCATACCGAATTACTCAATCCCGAAGCAGAAGCGGGCATGGGGCATATTGAATTGGCACGTTGGGCTGATTTGGTATTGGTTGCTCCTGCAAGTTGTGACACGCTGGCAAAATTTGCGGCGGGTTTAGCAGATGACCTTCTTTCGACACTTTATCTTGCGACTAAAGCACCCGTCTGGGTTGCCCCTGCGATGAATCAGCAAATGTGGGCAGCCAAAGCGACACAGCGTAATTTAAATACACTGGTTGAAGATGGCGTACATGTGATCATGCCCGATGCCGGTTCTCAAGCCTGTGGTGATGTGGGCTTAGGGCGTATGCCTGAGCCAGAAGATTTAGCGGATCAAGTGACGGCCTATTTTCATCAAGCACAGCGAGCTATTGCTGAAAAATTTGGCATGCTTGCAGGCAAACATGTGGCGATTACAGCCGGTCCAACACGTGAGTCGATAGATCCTGTACGTTATATTTCCAACCACAGTACAGGTAAAATGGGGTTTGCACTGGCAGCGGCTTGTTATGCAGCTGGTGCTAAAGTAACGCTGATCGCAGGACCCGTCAGTTTAGATACACCAAATGGTGTACGACGGATTAATGTGCAGTCTGCAATTAAAATGTTAGATACCAGTCTGCAAATGTTAGATGAAGGCTGTGATATTTTTATCGCAACAGCGGCTGTTGCAGATTATCGCGTGGCAGAAGTTGCAGAGCATAAAATCAAAAAAGCTGGCGATGAACTCAATGTGGCTTTAATTAAAAATCCAGATATCGTTGCAACGATTGCGCAGCAGTCAAAACGTCCATTTATGGTTGGATTTGCCGCCGAGACACGCAATGTCGAAGAGTATGCTGCCGGCAAACTTGTGGCAAAAAAACTCGATATGATTGCGTGCAATGATGTTTCACGTAAAGACATTGGTTTTGCTTCAGACGAAAATGCCATGACTGTGTTCTTCGCAGATCAATATCAAATGGAAAAGCGTGATTTAGAGAAAGCCTCAAAACAAGAAATTGCACAGCAATTGGTGGAAGCCATACATGATGCGCTACATCATGAGCCTGAAACAGACGATGAATAATTTCAGTTGATTCCTTAAAAATCCCCGCAATGTTTGGGGATTTTTTTTATGGCGCTTTTACGATGTTTTGTTTAAGGCTCTATATTGAAAAAATCACAATAGGATCGTTTTGATGTTGAAACTTTGACGGCTAGGAAACTACTACCAAAATGGTCATTTTCAACAAAAATATGTCAGCAAGAGACCAAGGCTGTCAGTGTTTTAAAACAGTAAAAATGCAATTTAAGTGATTGATATCAAAATTAAATATAAAATTGAGAAATCTTGATAATTTGGCTTGTACTGTGTGTTTTATTGGCTATTATGAAGCAAACAATGAGGAATGTTTGGATCGGAATCTGTGATCGGTCTGACTTTTTCATCAAGAATAAATGCATCATGGGGGATGCAATATGTTTCGATGGCTCACCATTTTTTTACTGTTGAGTTTGGCTGGTTGTAGCTATTTTGTCTCGACAGATGAATTATCTCGGCAGATTGAGCAGCAGATGCAGCACGAGTTTGATCAGAATCCAGATTATCGGCAGTACCATTTACGGATTCAAAATATAAAAGTATTAGAACGTAAGGGATTAAGTTTTAAGGCTCAGGCGACGCTGCAATACGATGGTCAGCCTTATACTGTTTTGGTCGAGATCTACAAAGACCTGCAAGGCTATGCATGGAAAATAGATGAAGAACAATTTGCCTTCATTGACGAAGCTGAAATTGCAAAGTATCAGGCGCAGTTAGATCAAGAGTTGAATCATTTGGTTGAGGAATTGGAACAACCAACAGAAGAGGTTGAACCTGTTACATCGGCGCCTGAGAGTTATGTGGGTATGCGTGAGGAAGAAGATCCATCTGATTATCAATGGACTGGCTATGATGATGAACCTTTTCCCAAAGGGAATATTACGGTCAATAGTCATTGAGTGATGATGTGACTGTTTAGATGATTTAGCTGAGTTGTCGATCTTACCAAGCAAGCACTTTAAGAAACATGAAAAATAAAAAAAGCCCGCAAAATAGCAGGCTTTCACTTTTTGAAGATTAATCTTCTAAAACGACTTTAGGATGATCACGTAAATAGTCTTCTGTACGTTGCATTGCATACTTAATATTTTGGATGGCATTTTCCACATCGGCAAAGGTTTTGGCATTACCTCCACTTAAAGCCTGACGCCATTTTCGAGCACCCGGTAGGTTTTGGAATAAACCTAAAATATGACGGGTAATGATAGAAAGCGGTGCACCTTCTTCCATGCGTTTCGCAATATATGGCAGCATCTGATCAATAATATCGAAACGGTTGGGTAATTCGAGATCCCAAAGCTGACCGATCTCAGCCAATAAGTACGGGTTATGATAAGCCTCACGGCCAATCATCACGCCATCAACATGTTGTAAATGTTGCTGTGTTTCAGCAAAGGTTTTCACCCCGCCATTAATTTCGATCAATAAATTTGGACGTTCTTGTTTCAGACGATAAACATCTTCATAACGTAAAGGTGGCACATCACGGTTTTCTTTTGGCGACAAACCTTGCAGCAGGGCAATACGGGCATGCACGATAAAATTGTTACAGCCAGTCTTTGCAACCGTATCAACAAAATGCAGCATTTCTTCATAAGACTGCATGTCATCAATCCCGATGCGGTGTTTCACGGTCACTGGAATATCAACAGCATTTCGCATTTCAGTAATACATTCTGCAACCAAATCAGGCTCTGCCATCAAGCATGCGCCAATTTTATTGTTCTGAACGCGGTCACTCGGACAGCCGACATTGAGGTTTACTTCATCATAGCCCCAGTCCTGTGCCATCTTGGTACAGGTCGCTAAATCTTTGGGATTTGAACCACCAAGCTGTAACACAATCGGGTGTTCTTCGTTGTTATAGTCCAAATGACGATTCGCACCGCCAAATAATATCGCACCTGTGGTGACCATCTCGGTGTAGAGAATCACATTAGGGTTAAACAAGCGTGCAAAGAAACGATAGTCACGAGTCGTCCAATCCATCATCGGTGCAACACTGATTCTGAAATCTTTAGTATTTTCAAGAGTGTCTGATTTAATCATTAAAAATCATCCATTTATGTTGATATTGATACTAAATTATTTGCAACCATTCACGCCTAATTCGCACCGTTTCGATTAGAATTTACGCCATTTTTACGCCATAATGGCGTAAATTTTTCTATGGCGTAAATTTTGTGGGTACTATAGCACAACGAAAACTCAAGGATGGAACAATCCGTTATCGTGCGGAGATCAGAATCAATAAAAAAGGATTTCCTGCATTTAAAGAAAGCCAGACATTTTCTACAAAGCGATTAGCTAGCCTGTGGATTGGTAAACGTGAAGCAGAGATAGATGAAAATCCCGAGATTCTCTTTGGACAGGAAAACTTGGTGGACTTAACCTTAGATGATGCGATTACCAAATATTTAGCAGAGGTTGGTGACCAATATGGGCGTACTAAAACATACTCGCTTAAATTAATTCAAAAGTTACCCATAGCTCAGAATATGATTACAGAAATAGGTTCAACCCATATTTCCAGTCACGTGTCTCTGCGGAAAAAGGGAGTTGATAAACTGAATCTACAGCCAATCGCTACCAGTACATTGCAACATGAGTTATTACATATCAGGGGAGTATTAAGCCATGCTTCAATTATGTGGAATTTAAAAGTAGATTTACCAACATTTGATAAAACCACTGCCCAATTGAGGAAGACTCGTCAAATATCATCGAGTCAAAAAAGAGATAGACTACCTACTTTTGATGAGCTTGAAAGCCTTACAAAGTATTTTGTCAGAAAATGGAATCACTCATCTTACAGCTACCCTATGCACTTAATCATGTGGTTTGCGATTTTCTCTTGCAGGCGGGAAGCAGAGATTACACGGATGCAATTGGATGACTATGATGAAACGAATAAACTATGGAAGATTCGGGATTTAAAAAATCCGAATGGCTCTAAAGGCAACCACAAAGAGTTTAGTGTCCATGATGATTGTCAGCAAATGATTGATTTATTGCTTGATGGAGATATTCGTCATCGGATGTTAAAACGAGGTTACGATGAAAACCTACTCGTGCCATTAAGTCCAAAAACGATGGGGAGCGAATTTAGAAAGGCTTGTAAGTTGCTGGGAATAGATGACTTACATTTTCATGATTTACGTCATGAGGGCTGTACACGGTTAGCAGAGAAAGGAATGACTATTCCACAAATCCAGCAAGTGAGCTTGCATGATTCGTGGAGTAGTCTGGAACGGTATGTATCCGTAAAGGTCAGAAAAAATATTATTTGTCTTAATCAGATTTTAAAACTGATTGCATAAAATTTTTAAATTCCTCAAGTTGAGCTTTATATCTTTCTTCAAGCACAAAAGCCAAGTCAATAATATCAACAAAGTATGGTGCTTTCTGACTTGTATCAAGCTTAAAACAGCAAAAAGGAAATTCTCCATTCCGAGCTTTTTCAAGTCGCTTGGCTTTACTTAGGTGTGGATAATAGATATCACCGACTTGGTCAAGTGTTGGCATTGCAGTTCTAAACTGCATAAATAAGTAGTCTGAAGTCTTGATCGTTGCATTTTTCATAAGGTGCACCTTTATCTTAAAAGATTAAATAATTGATTTTTATCAAGTTTGTCTTGAATTTTTGACTAAACTGCCATCAATCGACTTGATGTGGATATTGTAAAAAAACCGAAAAAAAGGAAAATGTCGTTAAGTGGTACATCTTTGAGGGAATGCAGTGGTTCGAGTAACTGAGTGGAAGATTTCGGCGTTTAATATTTTGGACTATATTTTCATACATGACCTAGCATCGATGTCTACTTTCTCTGATTTGAAGAATGAATTTTATCGCTATGTCGCTGATGAGATTGATACTATAAATTCACAGAGAGGATTTGCTGAGTATAGGGCTGAAGTATATAAGCATTATCTGTTGTGTGGGATTGAATTAAAATTAAATCAGGTGTTTGAGTCAAGATTTAAAAGAATTATTGGTGAGTTATTGCTTAGGGTAAAGAGCAGTGGTTTCCCAGTATCTACATATTTGCAAGATGTTTTTAATATATGTGGGCACTCCAATATTTCCTGTTTGGATGGAACAGTAAAATATAAATTATTAGCTCAATTTTTGTATTTTGATTTTGACTCAGCATCAATGTCATTTTTTAATAAATTGTTGGAACTTAAAATATTAAGTACTGGACGACTTAAAGAGGATAAGATGAGCCCTAAACATAAGGAGGAAATGAATAGAGTCTTTTTAAGGGTATTAATGTTTTGTGAGTTCGAGATATTAAAAAAGCAAATAATTCATAACTATAGCAATATGTTCATGAGATTAGATTTTAATGATATCATTAATGGAAATGTTAGGATAATCAAAGATTTATTAGTTTTAATAAATAAAGAGATAAATCATGAGGAAATGATATTTCATGGTGATGTTAGGAATGTTTCTGCACTAGCTGGAGCTTTTTTCTTTATCGAGGGAAGTGCAAATAATATATATCACAATAAAAAGCAAGTTAATTATAGACCAGATTATAATATCTCAATTAGTGGTGCTTATGATTGTAGAAAAAACTCTGTAAGTAATTTAAATGATGAAGAGAAAAAGGTTTGTACAGAGTATGCAGGAAATAAAATGAAAGAATATGGTTACACATTTAATCAAAGAACATTTTATGATAATTCTGTTAGGCTGTATAGTCTTTATCAATTTATTAGAATTGTATTTGATAATGTCTCAATAGATATAAAATGGCATTATAATTTTGTAGACCAGCTTTGCTATGATGATCCTTATCCAGAAATTTATAAAACTGGATTAAGACAAGCAATAGATGGCTTGCAAATGTACAAGCCAAAAAAAGAGTAATTATAAAATAAGGTTTGAGCTAGTAAAAATTAGTACAGTCAAATAGAATATACTAACTTCCCATCTACAATAATACTTTCTTCAATTGCATATTTATTAATTAAATGTTCAATCATCCTATCTTCATTTTTATTGTGTTTTGATGCGAGTATTTTAAGTAAATCTTTAGTTAAATCTGTTAGGAAATAATGATGTTCTCTTCCTTTCCTATTTTTTTGATAAGATTTTTGATACCAAGCATTAGACAATTGTTTCTTTAAGTTGATATAAGCATGTTGATTTGCATAGTACATAATATCAAAAATTGAATTAACCCAAATGCCAAAGTCAGCATCTTGTAAAGGCGTAAATTCGATCTGATTAAAATCCCTAAAGTCTGATGTATTTTTGTCGATGTAAGTTTTTGCCCATTTATAGAACTCAGGATGATCATAATTTTTAAAGTGCAAAGATTTTGCACTGATAATTTCGCTATGCTTTCTTTCTATTCGTTCAAGTTCTCGACTGCTTCTATAATATTTTCTATAGGTAAAAATAATATAAAGGAATCGAACATAGGTGTTTGAAATGGATGGGTTTTGGCGATAAATATCACGATTATCAAATGATATTTTATAAAGTGCAAAACTCAATAATCGTCTATTTGTTTTATATTTTGAAAAATCACGACTTCTAATCATGAGTTGTTCTTTGTACTCCTCAATCAAGTCCATGATAGTTTCAGAAAAAGTTTCTGTCTTATCCTTTAACCCATCAATTAAATAGTTTTTTAATTCATTAAGATCTTTGATTGAATTTAATTTATCAATGTCCTTATCCATTAGTTGTGGATCATGTTCATCCTCTATATCTATACGTGATTCAAACTCAATTGTGTCCTTATTGATAACATGAAGTAACCAGACACTATCTTCTGTATTCAACTCTTTAACCAGTTTGATTAGATCATCATTGCGTGATGTGTAGCTCATTGTGCTTTCCTTTACTAAGATTTATATAAACTTTATTAAAGGTGAGTATGAGTTTCAACGAATTTTTCTGTATGTTTTCCCACGATTTAGCATGATTTTTTAATAATTTTTTTATAGCTCATAGGAGGCACACCAAAGCACAATTCTGTACCCACGACCTGCAATGACACACCATACAATCCTGTATCATTTGGCTTTGTCATTCAGATGATAGGAGTGACAAAATTGAAGTTATGCAAAAGGCAGTTTTGTGATAGTCCATGACCAGATATTGTAGATAACCACAATGATAGGTCTCTAATATCAGTGAGACAATCAAAGAATACTGATGAATGACACCAGATTTTTGATATATTTACCATCGGATAACTTTAATTGGATTTATCATGTTTTATTTAAAATCTGATTATGCTGGAAGCCTTGATATTGTTATGTTTGAATAATGCTTTAGTTTATTTTAATTTTATTTTTAATTATGTGTAATGACTTTGTTTATAAATATATAATCAACTTATTAAACTATTCATTAAAAGAACTTAATTCAATAATCTCTAATCTAAAATTTAATTATTAAAATAATTGTCACTTCATATGGTTCTAAACTATAGGCAAGTGACCATGAATTTTGAAAATATACCATCAAGTAAAATCTGCGAAGCAAATCTATCCATTGAGATAGAAGATTTTATTCAATCCAGTTTATATGCAAAAAGACAGCCTCGATCTTTTTATAAAAACTTTTGTGAATTAATCCTTGACTTTGATCAAGTCTATAATCCTGATTTTAGTTACTCAAGTTTATTACAATTATTTTGTAATTTACTATATGACTACCATCGCGACCTAGATTCACCAAAAGACTTATTGAGAAGTTTAAAACGCAGATCATTTGATGATTGGCAAAGATATTTCAGTAAAATGAAAAATGATCATTTAAACGAAAGACGACAACATCGTTATAACGAAAGCTTGAATACTAAAAAACTAGATAAGCGATTAACTGAATTAACTGAAAGCTATGAGGCTCTATTGGTTGTAAGCATTGAGTTGAGTTATATCCCCAATGTTAATATCCAGAGAGTAGAAGATGATCTGGAGCGTTTCCTTAGAAAAGTGAAGCGATCTAAATATGGAGATGATGTATTACTACTGGTATGGGCTTTGGAACAAGGTAGTAAGAGCAAAGGCTATCATTGCCATATTACATTTATTTTTGATGAACGAGATCGTATAGGGGCATGGACGATTGCGAATGATATGGGTGAGTTATGGGAGGATATTACAGATGGAGATGGACGTTATTTTAATTGCCATGATCGTCGCTATTTAAAGCAATATGAAGAAAATGGAGTCGTTGGAATTGGGGTAATCTACAGTAAATTACCTTATCAGGTGAAGAAGATGCGTTCAGTCGTGACATATTCAGCACGCCCTGAAAAGGAACAACATCTCAGGATTAAAACCACCAAAAAGATGAAAACCTTTGGTATGTCACAACGTTGATCCCAAAAAATCATAGATATATATCATTAACATGAAGATTGAATATTTTCTTTTTCCCTTACATTCAAAAACATAGGCTTACCCATCGGTAAGCCTTTTTTCATTTAATGAGGATTATCTTATGAATATTACATGCCCATATTGCTACTCTGAAAATGTTAGTCGCTCAACATCAGCATCTAAAAGTTCCAATACTTATGGTTCTATGGCAGGTGCAGGAGTCGGTACGATGATTTCTAAAAGCTTGCCTATACCGATGTCACCTTTATTGGGTGGATTAATGGGGGTAGTTGTAGGGGGGCTAATTGATAGTTTGACACAGCCATCACAACCACAGCAGCCTACCGCTTATTTCCATTGCAACAATTGTCAATGCAATTTCAACTAGGGACAGGAGAAATTATCATGGCACATCAACTTGAACAAATGGCGTATGTTGGTGAAACCCCGTGGCATGGTCTGGGTAATCAGCTTACGCAAAATCAACCCATTGAAGTCTGGGCACAGCAGGCAGGTATGGACTGGCGGATTGAATCATCCGATGTCAGCTACATGGCAAAGAATGATCGGGGGCAATCTATCATCCTGCCGTATGAGGAACAACGGGTCTTATACCGTTCAGATACTCATGCACCCTTGTCGGTGGTCAGCCAACGCTTTCAGGAAGTTCAACCCAAGGAAATCCTTGAGTTTTATCGTGATCTGACCGAGCAATCAGGTTTTGAACTGGAAACCGCAGGCGTACTGAAAGGTGGCAAGAAATTCTGGGCTTTGGCACGTACAGGACAAAGTACAGCCTTGAAAGGTAAGGATGTTAGTAATGGCTACATTCTACTGGCAACAGCATGTGATGGCACACTTGCCACGACAGCACAGTTCACTTCCATTCGGGTTGTATGTAACAACACCTTGGCGATTGCCTTACGCAATGGCAGTACCAGTGCAGGCGTGGTGAAAGTTCCACATAGCACTCGTTTTGATGCAGAAAAGGTCAAACAGCAACTGGGTATTTCAGTCCGTGCATGGGATGACCACATGTATGAAATGAAGCAACTCAGTCAGCGTAAAGTCACCCAACAGGAAGCGACAGCCTATTTTGATGCGGTATTTAACAATACCAATCTCAGTATTGCTGAACAGGATGACAGCATTATCCAGTTCTACCGTAATGTGGCAAATGAAGCCAATGCAACCAATAAAACCGAACCGAATGGACGAGCCATGTCGAAAGTCATGGATATGTTTAATGGTCAAGGACGAGGTGCAGAACTCAGTTCAGCCAAAGGTACAGCCTATGGTTTGCTGTGTAGCATCACCGAATTTGTCGATCATGAACGCCGAGCCATGAGTACCGATCACCGACTGGATTCAGCATGGTTTGGTACAGGTGCAGCCATTAAACAGCGAGGACTGGAACAGGCACTCAGAATGGTGGTCTAACTTTGGTCGGATTTAGAGCCAGTCAAATTAGCCTAAGCAGTATACGCATTGCTTAAATGATGTGTTTCCCTCTACCCAAAAACTCCCTTTTGCCACATCGCCCTGATGTGGCTTTTTTTTATGCCGCAATTTTAATTTTTACAGACATGGAGTATCTCATGAACCATATTGTTGAACCACAAAGCAGCAAATCCATACCACATTTACCGTTAGCTAAACCTAATCCTAGTCATGCCAAACGCCTTG
This sequence comes from Acinetobacter sp. YH12152, assembly GCF_013418285.1. Taxonomy (NCBI): domain Bacteria; kingdom Pseudomonadati; phylum Pseudomonadota; class Gammaproteobacteria; order Moraxellales; family Moraxellaceae; genus Acinetobacter; species Acinetobacter sp. YH12152. The sequence continues at coordinate 57,842 of NZ_VPCH01000011.1, read as the reverse complement.
TTAAAACCAAAGGCATGAGTCGTGAACAATGGTTACAGGTACGCAAACAAGGCATTGGTAGCAGTGATGCAGCCGCAGCCTGTGGGCTTAATCCTCACATGAGCATGTTAGAGTTATGGATGATTAAAACAGGTCGGATGCAGAACCAGCCTGATCAACCGACCCAAAACAGTTATTCCCCCTTATATTGGGGTAATCAGCTTGAGCCTTTAATTGCCAACTATTACCAACACAAGACAGGTCATAAGGTGCGTAAGGTCAATGCGGTGTTACAGCATCCTGATCCTGACAAACACTTTATGCTGGCGAATCTGGACTATGCCGTTGTGGGCTGTAATGAAGTACAGATATTGGAATGTAAATCAGTGGGGGAATGGGGAACCAAACTCTGGCGTGATGGTGTGCCTTTATACGTGATTATTCAGGTACAGCACCAACTGGCAGTGACAGGCAAACAGGCAGCGCATATCTGTGCCTTGATCTGTGGACATGAAGCCAAGATTTTTAAGGTTGAACGCAATGAAATTGTGATAGACCAAATCATGACTTCTGAACGGATATTCTGGAGCTGTGTGGAAAATGACATACCACCGAGTGTTGATGCCAGTGCATCGGCAGCCAAAGCCCTGCAACTGCTTTACCCACAACATACCCCTTTACAGACCGTTGATTTCTCCACACTGGAGGGTGTTGATCAACTGTTTACTGACCTGCTGCATGAGGAAAAACAACTGACTGACCATCAAACCAAGTATGACTATCTCAAACATCGGATTCAGGCACTCATGAAAGATGCCGAGAAAGCCATCTTTTCCAATGGTACTGTGACATGGAAAAAATCAAAGGACAGTGTGGTACTGGATCAAAAGGCATTATTACAGGCACAGCCTGAGCTATTAAACCAGTACCCACAGCCCCGACAAGGCAGCAGACGCTTTAATATTTATTCTGCAACAACCTAAATCGTCTGACTAAACAAGTTTTAGACCTATTTCCATCACACACCACATCAAACCATTTTATTTCCCTAAATTTAGAATTTGTGCAAAGTCGCCCCTCTTGTCCTTTCCCTAATACTAAGGAAAAGACGGTGGAGCAGCTTTGCATTTTTTATGTTCGCACAATGATTTCTCCCATGACATATGACTGGAAATCGTTTTTTCAGGAGGATTAAAAATATGGTGTAGGAGACAGTGCCTTCAATGGATTTGGGGAATCCGTAAACAAATGCAATAAAGGATAATCACCATGATTAAAGGTTTAGCAATTACCCCACCTGTGTTGGGACGTATCAGCATTGGCAAGATCGTTGAAAAAAATGGCAAACGTCTACCTGAAAAGGATGACCAGTTTACCATTACCAGCCAAATCCAGACTAAGGATGGCTGGGTGAAACATCCACTGGATGAACAACTTCGGGAAAAGGCACAAAATCAGAAACTTAGAACCATTCCAGCCCGTATGATCTTTAATGAACCTGAACTCAATCTTCGGGCAGAGTACAGCCTGTTTGACCGACAAACAGGACGCTTAATCTGCTCAGGCAATGGTGAAACCTGTCAGCGACTTGGACAGAACGGCATTGAGCAGCATCCATGTCCATCACCTGATCTATGCCCACTGGCACAAGGCGGACTGTGTAAGCCTTATGGCAGGCTGTATGTCAATCTGGATGAGTCGGATGAGTTTGGGACGTTTATCTTTAGAACCACAGGCTTTAATAGCATTCGGACATTGGCAGCACGGCTTCGTTACTACCATGCTGCATCGGGTGACTTACTATCATGCTTACCGTTGCAATTGACCTTACGAGGAAAAAGTACCACTCAAAGTTACCGCACTCCGATTTATTACGTGGATTTAACTTTACGTGATGGAATCAACCTGCAAGAGGCAATTACATCAGCTAAGCAGATTGATGAACAAAGCAAAGCCGCAGGGTTTTATCAGGAGGCGTTGGATCATGTGGCACGGCAGGGTTATGGCAATGCTAGTTTTGAGGTGGGAGGTGACGAGGGACTGGATATTGTGGAGGAGTTTTATTCGGATGATTCAGCTAAACATGAGCAACACTATCAAGCACAAGACATGGTAGATGTTCAGGATATCAAGAAAGGGCTACAGCAATCTGTACAGGCTTTGAACTAGGTAAGCTTTAATAGTAAGGGGGCTTTTGCTCCCTTATTTTTTTATTTGAGCAATAATAGGTTGTTGGTTTTTAATTCATCTTAACCGTGTATGAAATAATGAATTTATTTTTTATTTATTTGCAGTACGTAAAAAAGTGCAAAAAATATTTGCATTAGTGAATGCAGCACAGTATAGTGACTTCACGCAGTAAAAAACTTCAGTAGAAGTTCTACTGCGTGAATTTGAAAAATTAGCTAATTGCCAAACCAGTAATTTTTCAAAACAAAACTCACTAATCACAGGAGACTTTGTTAAACAGATTATATCTGAAAAATAACAAAGTACTCCAAGTTTATTAAAGGAAGGACTATGGAGACAAAATTAAAAAATATTGCTGAGATTTATACAGGGTTTACGCAACGCCCCCCTGAAAAATCAGTAAATGCTTTTGATTTAAAAACGATTCAAATTAAGGATTTAACCAAGGAACAAGTCATCATTTTAGATGATCAACTGGTTGATCTTGAGTGGTCTTATGATTCGAAGCCACAATATTTAAAGCATAATTCACTCATTGTGGTTGCTCGTGGGGAACCACGAGCATATGTATTCAAAGGTCAGCAACTGGATCAGGTTGCTGTGAGTAATCAATTTATCGTTGTAAATTTAAAGGTTGATGAAATTAAACCCGAATTTTTAGCTTGGTACTTTAATCATTCACAAGCAATGCGATCTTATTTTGAAATGAATAGTCGAGGATCATTGCTCATGATGCTCAGTATTTCGACCTTAAAAGAAGCTGAAATAGTTATTCCCTCTATGTTTCAACAAGAAGAGATTCTTCGACTTGCCGAAGAAGCACACAATGAAGCTTTAATATTCAAACAATTGACAGCTTTAAGAGCTGAATACAATCAAGCGAAGAGCGAACAAATTTTAGTGCAAGCCAAAGTGGCGCAATAAACCGAATTTTTGAATTGGAGAAATGAAAATGACAAATGAAGTAAATCAACACCCACAGCATTCTAAACTTGTTGGACTAGTTTGGAGTATTGCCAATATTATTCGTGGACCTTATCGTCCACCGCAGTATCGTCGTGTGATGTTGCCGTTAATTGTATTAGGGCGTTTTGATGCGATTCTTGCACCGTATGCAGATGAGATGAAAGCATGCTATGAAAAAGCTGTGGCGAATTTGCAAGATAAAACCCCAAATGTCTTTTTACAAAAGCAGTTGAGCCAAATTGCGGATAAAAATCGTAAACAAAATCTTTATAACATCAGTGGTTTTAATCTACAAAAACTGTTGGATGATCCAGATCAATTCACGGCAAATTTAACAAAGTATATTGATGGTTTTTCACCTAAAGCGAAGGATATTTTTGCCAAGTTTGAATTTGCGAAAGAAATTGAAAAACTTGATGATGCAAACCGTTTATATAAAGTCTTTCAAGAGTTCCGTAATGGTTTGGTTGAATCAGGTTTAAGCCTTGCGCCTAGTAGCGTAAGTAACTTACAAATGGGCTACCTATTTGAAGAGTTAGTACGTAAGTTTAATGAACAGGCAAATGAGGAAGCAGGGGATCACTTTACTCCACGTGAAGTGATTGAGCTGATGGTGAATTTAATCTTTGAAGAAGATCAGGATGAGCTGATTAAAGCAGGCGTGCACCGTAGTATTTATGACCCAACGGCGGGTACGGGCGGGATGCTGTCTGAGTCGGAGAAATTTCTTAAGAAATACAATGAGAAGATTAGCCTTGATGTCTATGGGCAAGAATATAACCCTGAGTCTTATGCGATTTGTTGTTCTGACTTATTGATTAAAGATGAACCTGCTGAAAACATTGTGTATGGCGACACGCTTGGTGTGAAAAATGCCAAGGAAAAAGATGGGTATGTTCCACGTGATGGTCATGCAGATAAAGACTTCCACTATATGTTCTCAAATCCTCCTTTTGGTGTGGAATGGAAAAACCAAAAAGACTTTATTGATGAGGAAGAGAAGCAAGGCTTTTCAGGTCGCTTTGGTGCAGGCTTGCCACGAATCAATGACGGATCATTATTGTTCGCTCAACACATGATTTCTAAAATGAAGCCTTCGCCTGAAAATGGTGGGGAAGGCTCACGTATTGCTGTGGTATTTAATGGTTCACCATTATTTACAGGTGATGCAGGCAGTGGTGAAAGTAATATTCGTCGTTGGATTATCGAAAATGATTGGCTTGAAGCGATCATCGCTTTACCTGATCAGATGTTCTATAACACAGGTATTTATACTTATATCTGGATTATTTCGAACAAAAAATCTGAACAGCGTAAAGGTAAAGTACAGCTCATTGATGGTACAACACATTATCAAAAGATGGCGAAGAGTTTGGGTAATAAGCGTCATGAGTTATCTAAAGCTCATATTGCTGAACTGACTAAGTTTTATTCGAAATTTAAAGACCAAGACACCAGTGCATTGATCCAAACCAAAGCTGGTGAGGCAAAGGTGTGTTCAAAGATTTTCAATAATCAAGACTTTGGTTATTTAAAGCTGACTGTAGAACGCCCTTTACGGTTGAATTTTACAATATCTGCTGAACGTATTGCCTTGTTGGATGATCAATCTGCTTTTGCAGGCTTAGCGAAGAGTAAGAAAGTAAAAGATACTGCTGAAATTGCAAAGGAAGAAGCAGCAGGTCGCTTGCAGCAAGAAGAAATTAAACAGGTACTTACAGAAAAAATTTCTGATCAAGTTTGGAAAAATCGTGATGAATTTTTAAAAGTACTTGATCCAATTCTAAAAGGATTAAGCTTTAAACTTGGCGCACCTGTGAAGAAAGCGATTTTGGAAGCGTTGTCTGAGCGTGATCAAACTGCGGATGTCTGCAAAGACAGTAAAGGGAATATTGAGCCAGATACGCAATTGCGTGATACGGAACTTGTTTCATTCCCTGACAATTTGACTTTACCTTTGCCTGTGAATTATGACAAAGAGCCTGACTTGTCTAAGTTATTGCCATTGGTTACAGCGCATTGCGAAGCTTATTTAAAAGCGGAAGTTTTACCGCATGTGGCTGATGCGTGGATTGATTATAGTAAAACTAAAGTGGGTTATGAAATTCCAATTAACCGTCATTTCTACGTGTATGAGCCACCACGCCCTTTAGAGGAGATTAAGTCTGAGATTGTTCAGCTTGAGCAGGAGATTATGCAGATGTTAGGAGGTTTGTCTGCATGAGCCAATTACCACGTTACGAAAGTTATAAGGATAGTGGCGTGCAATGGTTAGGGGAAATCCCTAGCCATTGGGATGTTAAACGCATGAAATTTGTAGTTGCTAATGTAGGGGATAAAGTTGATGCCAAAGAATCTGATCTTAGATATTTTGGTTTAGAAAATATTGAATCATTTACAGGTAAATTACTTGATTCAGTAGAGATTGAAAGTGAGGGGATAGGTCATAGATTCCAAAAGGAAGATGTTCTATTTGGTAAGCTAAGACCCTATTTAGCTAAAGTTTTTTTAGCTCAAGAAGAAGGTTTATCTTCTACCGAAGCTTTGGTGTTTAGATCTTCTGAAGTAATTTATCCAAAGTTTTTAAGTTATTACTGCTTATCGCAAGATTTCATTAATGAAGTTAACGGAACAACTTTTGGCTCTAAAATGCCTCGTGCAAGTTGGGATGATATTTCTTCATTTAGAATGGTTTATCCAAGTTTGGATGAACAAAAAATCATCGTAGGTTTTTTAGATAAACGTCTTGCCCAAGTTGATGCTTTAATTGCTAAGCAAGAAATTTTATTGGAGAAATTGGCTGAACAGCGCGTGGCTTTGATTTCTCATGCAGTGACTAAGGGTTTAAATCCTGATGTGGAAATGAAAGAGAGTGGCGTTGAATGGTTAGGGAAGGTGCCTAGAAGTTGGGATATTGCGAATTTAAGATATTTTATATCTTGTAATAGCGGTGATGCTTTAGAAAGTTCTAAAATTCTGAGAGACGCAGACGAATTTAATTATATACCAGTTATTGGTGGTAATGGTTTATTAGGTTTTACTGAAAATTCTAATTATAAAAAAGAGTGTATTGCTGTAGGACGGGTAGGTGCTCTATGTGGCAATGTTCATTTTATTGATTATGAATCATGGATTAATGATAATGCACTGTTAATTAAATTGATTTCAGATAAATTCAATATAAATTATTTAGTTTATTTATTAAGATCTAGAAATTTAAATGAATTGGCTTCTAAAACGGCTCAACCACTTTTAACAGGGACACAAGTTAAGGCTGAAAAAGTGTGTATTCCTTTAATGAGTGAGCAATTAGAAATTGTTAGGTATTTAGATACTAACTTAGAAGCCTTAGATAAATTACTTGAAACAGTAAATAAGACAATTCAAACGCTAAGAGAATATCGCTCAACCTTAATCACGCAAGTGGTGACAGGGAAGATTGATGTTCGAAATCTTAAAGTAAACTAAAAATATTGGGTCATATTTTTTTGGGGGGAAATGCCATGCATAGCGAATATTATTTTGAACAAGCCATCGAACAAAGCTTAACAACGGCTGGCGGTTATGTAAAAGGCAACCCTAAAGACTATGACCCAAGAATTGCTCTATTTCCTAAAGATATCGTTGCCTTTATTCAGGAAACGCAACCAAAAACTTGGGAAAAAATCCATAACTCATGTAAAGATGAAACAGAAACTCGTATTGTCAATGATTTAGCACATGCGTTAGATACGGAAGGTGCTCTATCAGTTTTACGCCAAGGCTTTAAATGCTTTGGTAAAAAAATCAAAATGGCATACTTTGCACCGAATACCAGCATCAATAAAACCACTCAAGAACAATATGATGCCAACGTACTCAAATGTACCAGACAGCTTCATACAGAATTTAATGAAATTCCAGATATGGTGCTTTCGTTAAATGGTATTCCACTAGTCACACTTGAACTTAAAAATGAGTTTTCAGCATCGGGTTGGAATGTTGAAGATGCCAAAATTCAATTTAAAAAAGATCGCAATGCCAAAGGACGTTTATTCGACTTTAAAAAACGTACCTTGGTTCATTTTGCAGTAGATACTTGTGACGTCTATATGACCACGAAGTTGGATGGAGAAAATACCTTTTTTCTACCCTTCAACAAAGGTTATTTAAACGGTAAGGGTAATCCTCCTGTAGAAGGTGATGTACGCACGCATTACCTATGGACGGAAACTTTAGCGCGTCATAGCTTTATGGAAATTTTTGCGCGCTACATGCATTTGAGTGTAGAAAGCAAAAAGATTAGAACGGATACAGGTTTTCGATATATCGAAAAAGAAATAATGATTTTCCCACGTTACCATCAATTAGATGCTGTGCGTAAACTCACAAAACATAGTAAAGCCAACGGTTCAGGTCATAACTACTTAATTCAGCACTCAGCAGGTTCAGGTAAGTCAAATACCATTGCTTGGCTCGCACATCAATTGGCATCGATGCACAATGCAGATGATCAGAAAATATTTAACTCTATTATTGTGATTACTGACCGTATTGTACTTGATCGCCAGTTACAAGATACCATTGCACAATTTGAGCATAAAGATGGTGTGGTACAAAAGATTGATGAGAACACCTTACAGCTCACCAATGCCTTAGCTTCAAATGTACCGATCATTATTACCACAATCCAAAAATTCCCATACATCATGCAATCTATTCGTACCCAAGCGAAAAAAGGAATTAAGGTTGATTTGAGTACAGAAGGAAAGCGTTTCGCTGTTATTGTCGATGAAGCCCACAGTTCACAAAGTGGCGAAACAGCAATGGAGCTACGCAAAATTCTAAATAAAGATGGGATTGAATCTGCGATTGCTCAAGAGTTTTTAGATGATGGCGATGAGGATGAAAGCGAACTCACCGATGATGTGAAAAAGCATTTATTTGCAGAAGCATCAAAGCGTAGTCGCCAACCTAATTTAAGTTTCTTTGCTTTTACTGCAACACCCAAATGGAAAACACTCGCTTGCTTTGATGAAGCAGGTGATAACGGAGAAGCTCCGTTTCATCATTACAGTATGAAACAGGCTATTCAGGAAGGCTTTATTTTAGATGTGTTGGCAAACTATACGACTTATGGGCAATACTATAAATTAATCAAAATTGCTGACAATGATCCAGAACTTGCAAAGAATAAAACCAAAGCTTTGATGGCTCGTTTTGTTTCCATGCATCCAAGCGTGATCGCTCAGAAAGTAGAAATCATTGTCGAGCATTTTAGAACAGTGACGATGCACCGAATTGGTGGTCGTGCCAAAGCAATGGTTGTAACGAATTCTCGTGAACAAGCAGTACGCTATAAGCTGGCATTCGATGAATATATTAAAGAAAAAAAATATACAGGGATTAAGTCTTTAGTCGCTTTTTCAGGGAAATTAGAGGTCGATGGTACTGAATATACAGAACCTAAAATGAACGGTTTTAAAGAAACTGAATTACCTGATCAATTTGACACAGATGATTATCAAGTACTCTTGGTTGCTGAAAAATATCAAACAGGATTTGATCAGCCTTTACTACACACCATGTTTGTAGATAAGAAGCTATCGGGAATTCAAGCAGTACAAACCTTATCTCGTCTGAACCGTTGTGCTTATGGTAAAGAAGATACTTTTGTATTGGACTTTGTGAATACCCATGAAGACATTTATAAAGCATTTAAACCATTTTACGAGTTGACTAAACTTGGCGATATTCCAAATGAGCAAAAGTTGAATGAGCTTGGTCATACATTGGATCAATGGAAGTTTTACTTTGATGCTGATTTAAATGAGTTTGCAAACATTTGGTTTAAGGATCGAAGCAAGCTAACAGGTCATGAACATAAACAGTTAAATAGTATTATTGATCGTGCTGTTGACAAATATAAGAAAATTCATCCTGATGATCTTGTGCATCAACAAGAGCAACAAAAACTATTTAAAAGCCAATTACAAAGCTATTTAAATTTATATCTGTTTGTCTCGCAAATCATGGACTTTACAGATTCAGAGCATGAGCAACGATATGCATATTTAAAAGCTTTACTGCAAAAGTTACCGAAAGGCTCTAAAGAAAATGAAGTTGATTTATCTAAAATTGTTGAACTTCAATTTTATCGCCTACAGAAGTTAAGTGAAAATAGTATCGATTTAGGGCATGGTGAAGCGAATGCCTTGAAAGGTTCTACAGATGTGGGAACAGGGCAGGCAGAATCTACTGATAATGTATCGCATCTGATTGATGAGTTGAATGAGGCGTTCGGTACAGACTTTACAGTAGCTGATCAATTGTTCTTTGATCAGGTTGAGCAAGCAGCCATCGAAAATGAAGAAATTGTACAAGCAGTGAACGCAAATTCTTTAGACAGTTTTACAGAGTACTTATCTGGAAAGTTGATTGATCTGTTTCTTGTTCGCCTTGCAGGAAATGAGGAAGTCTGTAATAAGGTTATGAGTACGGATGAATTGCGTAAAAAAGTTGCTGAGCGATTGGCGAAGCATATTTATACACGGACGAAAAAGATGGTATCTTAAATGATTCATTCATTTCCAAATTGTAAAAAATCTATAATTACTTGATTAGTTTGGGTGTTACCCAAACTGATGAGAGTAAGTATATCTATGAATTTTAACTAATTAATGGTCCAATCATTTATATATAGTGATTGAAAGTCAGCCAGCTAGTCAAAATGAGAGTATTACCGTCCCAGTCAGAAAAAACTAAATCGATGTGGGATGGAGGGGAGTTGCAGGACTGTTCGAGCACGAGAGATGTTTATAAAAAGAATATCAAGCATATTATGTCTTTGAGATAGCTTCAAAATGAGACTGTTTTGTGTCTTAGAATATTGAGAGAAATCCAAAAATTAATTGAAATTTATTTTAAGAGATTCAATATTATTTTGAGATTTCATTAGAAATAATAAAAAATTATCATGATCTATTTTCGAAAAAACAAACTTGAAGTCATAGGAAATCGTGATTTTAACTGTAGGCATATCATTAAAGAATAAATCTATTTTGAATATTTTATAAGATTTAGTAGTTAATTTTTTACCGAAAAAATCGAATAAATCATTATCAAAGCTCTGTGTGTAAAGAATTTTCTTTTCAAAGATATTGTTTGGATGAATAATTTCACGAGCATCAATTTTGGAAATGTGGTTAATCGATTCGAGATTATTTTTTACAAAACTATCTAAATTTAAAGTCTTTTTATTTAAGGAAAATTGAAAATTAAAAATTTTAGATAATAGATTACGTAATTTTAATATGCTTCTAGGTTGATCAAAGACTATAAAATTATTCGTGCTGAATTTATAAATTCTAAAGATAGTAGTTTCGACTTTCATTCTCTCTAATTTATTTAAATTATTATTTAGGTCTAAGTATTCCTCAATAAAAATATTTTTGTAATTAAAAACACACTCTATATAGGAAGTACGTTTTTTTACAACTTTTATACTCTCAGACTCATTTCTTTGGGTCTCACGTTCTAAACGTGATGGTATATCACCAAAGTCACAAGGAAAGGATGCATCATAAAAGCTTATTTTATTCATCATCTTTTACCAATTGGTTATCATATTCAGTTACGATCTGATCATAGGTCATGTACAGGAACTTGTCGAAAAATTTTAAAAACTCCGCTTTTTCAGTATCTAAGATCTTGTGTCTTTCTGTCGTATAATTTTCACCTTTTATATTTTTTTTGTATGTTCCTTTTATGTCATAAAAGAAGCGAGTACATTCTTTTGGGTTATTAAAACCAGCATTGATTTCAATCAATCTATTATTTTTTGAATCTTCTACAGTCCATGTTATTTCTGTTATGTAATGGCCTAGAGCTCTTAATCCTTGATATAGTGTATTTGTGTGTAGTGATGAACCAGATAGATGAGCGGTTTTAAGGAAGCCAGAGTCTTTGCTAGGTTCTAAATCATTTGGATCCAAGTCCATTACTGAGTTTTTAGAGTTATGATGAACTTTTATTCGTTTTACATCATGCAAAGAATACTTTTTATCATCCATTACAATTAGATTGAGAAAAAAAGTTGTTCTATATTCAGATAATAAAATATTTGATAAAGTAATTTCTTTTTTCTTAAAGGTTTGGTGTTTTGCACCTGCCACCTTTTCTATGATTTTATTTACAATAGGGTCAAGAACTTCATCAGAATCATATCTAAATACGACGTCATTACCATTTTGTTCTACCGAAATAGATTGATCTGTTAATGGTTTTTGAATCAATCTAGTATTACTTCTTTCGAGTGTCGAAGTTGTTAAATTTACTTCGTATTTATTAACACCTACACCTTTATGGCTCATTTGATTATCAGAAAATTGTGGGGCTATATCTTTGATTACTTCTTTGAAGTCTGCCAACGAAGCACCTGAAATCAGTAAGGAAGAAGTTTTCTTACTTTTTTCATTATAGTTTAAATTATCCAAAATGGTTTTTAAGCTATACCAATCCTTGAACTGTGTGGAAATATATTGACAAATACTTTCTCTACTTTCATTCGTTGATAAAAAAATCCCTATATTTCTACAAATGGCTAAAAGTTTTTCATCAGGTAGTTTCTGTTTTTGGCTATATAGTGCATCAAATATTTCACGATCAGAGACGAGTAAATTATCAAAACCAAATTTTTTCATTATCTAATACCCATTCCAATTTCTAACTCACTAAATTCGGTCGTAAATCTTTTAATTTTCTGATGTTCAATACTATCTAGGAGCTCAATTAGATTTGGTTCTTTAATATTTAGTATGCTTTTACATTTATTGATTGCAGTTGTAAAATTTATAGGGGCAAATTGATCTTGTTCTAGTTGAAAAATTTTTATGGAATTTCCCTGCTCTAGAATTTGATGATGTCGAAGGTAGTCAATCAAATAGATAAACTCATCAACTTCTTCACCTGAGGGTCTATAAAATATTACTTTACAACTTTTTTCCTTATCTTCAATTATGAAAAATGGGGATTTAAGTAGATCTATGGTGGCTGATTTGCTAGAACCAATGGTGGCTTGATCTTTGCGTTGAGGGTAAAAGAAAGTATAGTTTTCTGTTAATACTTTTCTTTCAAGAAGTTTTCCAATATGAGATGCAACATTGTTTAACCAAAATATATCATTAGGATCTAATACGTATATTTTACTTTGCTTCGGTAGATTAAAAATATTAGAAGGAACTTTTTGAAGTTTACTTGTAAATGATTTTGTATACTGCCCATCATGGTTATAAATAAACAGCATTCCATGAATTCTATAATCTGTTTCTTGCCCTGAGTAAAGTTTCTGCCACTCATCACTAATTTCTGCACATTGAACTTGCATTGATAGACTAGTTAGAGTTGATTCAAGATCTAATTTTTCGAGTGTACTTTCACTAAAACTTTTCAAGTCTGTATGAATGAAGTTTAAAGTGTTGGTATATGGATCATTGTAATGAAACACTACGTCTGCAGGGTGTGTTTTTTTATTATGATCTAAGTCCTCACATTTCCAATTTTGATCTTCTGGTTTTGATTTTGACCAACCAAAGTAACTAAATATGTCTTCAGACATTATTTTGGCCATCTCACCAATGTTTTGAGTCTCTGCCATTATTTTTGGCTCCATTAGATTATTCTAAATTTTAGAAAACGGATTCTCATATACAAATCAATAATGCGAGCATTTATTCCTGTCACTTCTTGACCTACATCAAAATTAACTATTAATTTTGACTTCTATAGAGCTTGTGATTTAAATTAACAATTAAATTCTATAATAGCAAAGACATACCATAATTTCTTCTCTTTTCGCTATCCGTAAGCCTCGTTTTTTATATTCAGTTACTTGATCTTTTATAAGTAGTAAAAATTAGTTTTAATTTAATAACTGACTATATACAGGGACATAAAAATATTACTTCAGATCTTGATGAAAAGCTGATAAACGGAAATGCCATCCATATGTCTGATTTAGACCTAATCCTAATAGTTAATTTTTCGGTGGGTTATTGGATAACTTGATAGAGCTGGATGAGTTTTGCGGATGATAATAGTTTTGGGTATTTTTACCGTGAGCATTTATGAACCATCTTGTATATCATTTAGCAGCATTTTCCCTACATTTTCAACTAATTCCCCCTTATTTCACCGCCTTACTTGAGATTGAAAAATCAACTTGATAGGGTGCTTTAGGTGATTAAAAACTAGAGTTTTTACAGTGGCTAAAATTACAGTTTATGTATGTCGTGATTGTGGCAAGGAGGAGGATACGTGGATTGGAGAGTGTCTTCAATGTGGAGCATATAATAGTTTCAGCAAAACAACAGTTGAACGAAAGGCTCAACATCGGGCTACAGCAGGTTTAAGTCATTCTGGCTATGCAGGACAACAACATCATATTACCAAATTAAATATGGTGAAGATGAGTCAGGAACTTAGGTGTTCAACAGGTATAGGAGAATTTGATCGTGTATTAGGTGGTGGGCTAGTCACTGGATCAGTGGTATTAATTGGTGGTGATCCTGGCATAGGCAAATCAACGCTACTTTTACAAACTGCTACGCATATCGCAGAAAATCAATCGGTTTTATATATCACAGGGGAGGAGTCACTGTCACAAGTTGCTATGCGGGCTAAACGATTAGGTTTGCCACTGGACAGACTGGATGTCATGGCAGAAACGAAAGTAGAACGCATTTGTGAGATATTAACGGAACAAAAAACTTCTATGGTGATTTTGGATTCCATTCAAACTTTATATACGGAGGCTATTCCTGCTGCATCAGGCAGTACATCACAAATTAAAGAATCTGCTGCAATTTTAACCCGACTTGCAAAACAAAGAGGGATGTCTTTACTTATTGTTGGTCATGTGACCAAAGATGGTGTATTGGCTGGCCCTCGTGTACTGGAACACATGGTTGATTGCGTATTGTATTTTGAGGGGCAAAGTGACTTACAGTATCGAATGATGAGAGCTGTTAAAAACCGCTTTGGGGCTGTAAATGAATTAAGTGTTTTTGAGATGACAGATCAGGGGCTAAGGGAAGTTATAAATCCGGCAACGATTTTCTTGGATCGCTATGGTGAGGCAGTTGCTGGTTCTGTTGTCATGGTCAGTCGAAATGGGGTGCGACCATTTTTAGTCGAAGTACAGGCTTTAGTGAGTGAAACAAAAACTACACCTAGACAACTTATTTTAGGACTGGAGTATAATCGCCTTACTTTGCTGTTGACCATTATGAAAGAACAAGCCAACGTGGATATTCTTGAACATAATGTCTATGTCAATATTGTGGGTGGATTGAAAATTACAGAAACAGCGTCAGATTTAGCTGTTCTATTGGCTTGTGTATCGAGCCTAAAAAATCAACCCTTACCTCACGATATGGCTGTGTTTGGTGAAGTAGGTTTGTCTGGCGAGATTCGGTCTGTACCCAATGCACAGGAACGTATAAAGGAAGCACAAAAGAACGGATTTAAAACTGTAGTCGTACCTAAAGTGAATCAGCCAAAGCAAGCTTTGGACTCTATGCGAGTGATTGCTGTGGAGTATCTGTACCAAGTCTTACAAATTGTTTTTGATCAAAATAGTGAGCAGCTTGAGTAAGTAGGATAGATCAAATTGGTTTTACCTGACATTATCTACGGCGTTTGCTGTAAAAAATGAGCTTCATCTAGTAAAGTAGCGATTATGGTACAGGTAAAATTTTGTTGTGGTATCTACTTAATTTATTGCCAGTATTACCGTATTGAAAATCCATACTGAAGAGAATTGAAAGATAGCTAATGAATGCTGAACATCCACTACTGCTAGAAATTCAAAAAGGCGAAAGCAAGACGCTAGAGTTTAAACAGCAGTTACCTAAAGGCCAGCAAATCGCCAAGACTTTAATCGCCTTTGCAAATAGTAGTGGTGGTAAGTTGATTGTTGGGGTTTCGGATGATCGGCAGTTGGTTGGGATTCGAGAAGATATCTTTGACCTGCAAGATAAAATTACCTCAATGATTTATGAGTTGTGCAGTCCGCAACTGGCAGCACAAATCTATATTGAAAATATTGCAGGCGTAGAATTATTGGTTGTGGAAGTGGCTCGGGGAAGTTTATTTCCATACTATCTTAAATCTGTGGGGCGTGAGCAAGGTACGTATATCCGCTTAGGTGCAAGTAACCGTGTCGCATCACCTGAGAATATTCAACAACTGGAATTGCAACGCCTCAATGTGAGTTTTGATTCGTTAGCAAATTATCAATACCCTTTAGAAAAACTAGATTTAACAGTATTGGAAACGGCTTTTAAAGCTGCTGATAAGGCACTTACCTTAGAAAAAATGCTGAACCTAAAGTTGGTTATAGAGGAACAAGGGCAGCATTATGCCAGTCATGGCTTATTGATTTTATTGGGTAAATATGAGCATGTCATGACCCAGTGTGCCCGATTTAAAGGCACAAATATGAGCGTGTTTTTAGATCGTAAAGAATATACAGGAGATTTGTTTTCTCAAATTGAGCAAACAGAAATTTTTATTAAAAATCATTTGTCTTTACGTGCAGAGATTCGTGGATTAAAGCGTTACGATTATTTGGAAATTCCAGAAAATGCCATCCGTGAAGCCTTAGTCAATGCTTATGTTCATCGGGACTATAGTAATTTTGGACGCAATATTAAAGTTGCTGTTTATGATGATTTGATCAATATTGTATCTCCAGGTGGATTACCTAATGGTTTAACTGAAGCAGATTTGTTGCAAGGACGTTCAGAAATTCGTAATCGAGTATTGGCTCGTGTGTTTAGAGAGCTAGGTTATATTGAGCATTGGGGTAGTGGTCTGCAACGGATAAAACAAATCTGTGAAGCAGAACATTTAACCACACCTGAATTTTTGGAAACTGGTGATTTTTTTGATGTGAAGTTATATCGTCCTGTGATTGAGTCATTAGGTGGCTCAATAGGTGGCTCAATAGGTGGCTCAATCGAAGATTCAGGTGGCTCAATGGTAAACACTGAAATATTGACTGACCGACAAAATGAGATTTTAGTTTTAATTCAACAAAATCCTAAAATTTCTTATCGTGATATGGCGGTACAGTTGGGTATCAATAATTCGGCAGTAAAAAAGCACCTCAATCATTTAAAAGATGCAGGTTGGCTTGAGCGTGTTGGTGGAACACGTGGGTATTGGTTAGTAAAAAAAGAAATTGAGTAATTTTAGTTGTTTATCGAGCCACCGTACATGTTGCCGATCAAGCTACCGTACACGCTGGCGATCATGTTCGACATTTGATTTTAGTGATGAATCAAAGATAGTATAATTAGATACTAGTAAGTGTCATTATCATAGCCAAACTGATATGAAGTGAATATGGCTTTGAAGAAATCAAAAAATAATTTAATTACAGAGAATTGATTTTAATGAGTAATCATTTAATTCCTTTATCTACAATAAGTTTGATTTCTGACTTTTTGTCAGATTATGAGACCCATGCTTCAATTGATTCACTCTTAATGTATACTTTAGCTACAGGAGAGGCTCCTCAAGGTAGTAAGCCTGTTAAGGTAAAACAATGGTTGATGAATACTAATAGGGATTTATCCGCAAATCCATTAAAAGTTTTGGGGCGCATCCTTGAGGGATATATTGAAACATGTCCTTTTCAGAACTTGAGTGAAGAGTCACTGGATAATTACTGGAAAGCTATAGAAAAAATTAAAAAGAATCTCGCTGATAATTCCTTAGTTTACATGAACGGAAATATTTTATTTGGAAATTTGAATAGTTCTTCAAGGACATTGGAACAGTTAATTAAAGAGTTAGATGTTGCATCAATTAATCAGGAGTTTGACAGAGCAATTAATAATGTTGAATCTAGCCCACGTGAAGCGGTGTCAGCAGCTAGCAATATATTGGAGTCTATCTGTAAAGTATATATAGAACAAAATAAGTTGGAGAAGCCGAATAAACAGGATTTAAAAGCTTTATTTACAGTTGTTAGAAAAGATTTGAATATCAGTACAGATTCCATTGAGGATGAAGATATATTAAAAATAATATCAGGGATAGTAAGTACAGTCGACGGTATTTCTGCGCTAAGGACTCATGCGAGTTCTGCACATGGAGCGGGTGTTCGGACGTATAATTTGCAGCCTAGACATGCCAGACTTGCTATTCATTCTGCTCATACTATCGCACTATTTTTACTTGAATCATGGAGTCACAAAAAGAATAAAATTGCGATCTAAAAGTATTTAGTAAAATATGTAAATATTTTTAATAGAAAATTTACGCCATTTTTACGCCATTCTAAGAATATTATTTAATTAAGTTTTTGATTTGGTTAGTTAAATTTGTTTTAAGTGTCCAATCCATCATTGGCGCAACACTAATTCGTGGTTGAAGTTTATTTTCAATGGGTTGGAGATCAGTCATTAAAAAAACACGCCTTAAAAGAACAAGATGGAAGAACGAAATGGAAAATGGTGAAGAAATACCAAAAGCTGTCTGAAATACGATGAAAAAAACCGCATTTCAAGACGCGCGCAATATTAGCATAAATTGTGGTTTGGGGCATGGTCTTGCTAGCGTGACATATTCAAGGTCAGGCTAGAAAAAGTCGGAAGTGTGGCTTAAGTAATTTAAATTTTTATGTGATTAATCTATAATTTTATAAACTTTATTGTATGGTTTCTCAGCAGATTTAACTGCCTGCCTTTATGTCTTTATTTTCCCAATATCTATTGCAACGCCAGTTTTGTATCTCGTTTGAATATCTAACGACGCAAAAAACGCATCTGGTCCCAACGACATTTGCAGGCTTTCCTGTGTGCATGACATTGGCTGACCGAGTACAAAGTGACACGGATATTGCTCCTTTAGAAGCAATGCAAGACTACCCTCAAAGCATTGAAAAAATTCTGCATTATTCGGGGAAAGGTCGAGATATCTCAGATTTTCAAACTTTTCTGAAAGATGCTCAGCAGCACGGGGTAGAGAATTTACTTTTGCTCAGTGGTGATAAACTCAAGCAGCATCAGGATGGGGCAAATGATCCGACTCTACGGAGCCGTTATTTAGAGTCGGTCAATCAAGTCATGGCAGCCAAAGACTTTGGCGGGTTTTATTTAGGAGTGGCATTTAATCCTTTTAAATATGCAGAAGCAGAAAAGGATGCGCAGTATTTTAAACTGAATAAAAAAATTCAAGCTGGCGCTGACTATGTGATTACACAGTTGGGCTTTGACATGGATGTGTTGAGCAGTTACCAACACTATATGCAGCAATACTATCCACATGTACCTGTATTGGCTTGTGTCATGCCTCTGACATTTACCCGTGCCCGCTTTATGGCCAAGCAAAAAGTCGCAGGCATCGTGCTTTCAGCAGATGTATTAAATTTTTTGCAACAAGAACAGCAAACTGATGCCATACAAGCTGAACAAAATGTCTATGCTCGCTGTGCCTTACAAATTTTAATGTGTCAGCAATTGGGCTATGCAGGGGTTCATTTATCGGCTTGCCATAAAGCAGAAGAACAAGAGAAGTTGCAAAAAGCAATTCTGCAATTTGCCACATTAACGTTTGAACAATGTTTAGCAAAATGGAAGATGCTTTGGCGCTCTAGTGTCGATGTGAACTTCCACCCGACGGGCGCAAATAACCATAAGGCTCCAGTTGAACAAGTTTTGAAATATAAAAGTATGCATGTCATGCATGAGTTATTTTTTAGTTCAAAACTGGCCAAAGGGGCGGGATCTTATATTTTTGCGGCCAAATTATGGCAAAAACCGAAAGCTGATGCGGCCTTGCTGAAAACAGAATTTATCAGTAAACATGGCATCGTGGGTTGTGAAAGTTGCGGACAATGTCGTTTAGGTGAAACCTTATATATTTGTCCTGAAACCTGTCCCAAAGGATTAGCCAATGGACCCTGTGGTGGCTCCAACCTTGACCGCTGTGAGTTTGAAGACCGTGAGTGTATACACTCGGTCAAAGCGCGGTTGGCGAAAGCCGTCGGTCAAGAAAAAATGCTGAAGCAAGAGCTCATCCCTACCGTTGCAATTGAAACTCGCCACAGTAGCTCTTGGAAAAACTGGTTTGTTCCACCGAATTCGTCACCAACAGAACAATAATTCACTTAAAGCATTATTCAGTCTAAAACCTTCATAAAGGTGATTCTTTCAAGCGCTAATCATTCTAAAAATCAGACGAATAGTCGTATAAAAAAATGAAAAAGATGAAATAAACAATTAAGATCAACAGCAGATGAAAATCAAAAATTAAAAATAGAAATGTGAAGAATTTGGGGAATACCACATGATGAAAAAGACCTGCTTAGGAATAGCTTTAGTTTTCACATTGTCAGGCACAACAGGCTGTTCAGTTGTCATGGCAAGCAAGCAGCCAAACAAGAAAAATACCGAAATGATTCAACAAGGGCTGTCTCGTAACTTGGTGATTGCTGAATTTGGCGCACCGATCACCTCTGAATATAAAAATGGCAAACGCTATGAAATTTATACTTTTACCCAAGGTTATTCGACTGCCAGTAAAGTCGGACGTGCATTTTGGCATGGTGCTGCAGATGTGGCGACCGTGGGGTTATGGGAACTTTTAGGAACACCTGCCGAATCCGTTTTTAATGGAAAGAAAATGTCTTATGAATTGATTTTTGATGAAAATGATCTGTTAGAACGTTATACCTATCTCACACAAGATGAAACCAAATAGTTGAATACAGAGATATTTTGATTGCATGCCGGTAAACAATTGCGCTAAGTTCAAATGGTAGAAAAATAAACGAATTATCCATTGGAATTTAGCAGGCATGATGCTACTTGAAGAAATATTCAAAAGTAAAAAGTCGGAACATACCGACCAATTTAATTTACGCATTCATCGAGGTTTGAGTTGGCTGAAAAAGTCGATTGATCTTCAAGATGACCTCGATTTGCAATTTATCAGTTTGTGGGTGTCCTTCAACGCAATATATGCGCAAGACTTACAGATTGCTCAGGACAAGCAAAGCTTAAGGCAGTTTTTATATGTGATTTGCCAAAAGGATGCAGAGCATAAAATCTATAATATTTTATGGGAGCGTTTTAGTCAGCCGATACGGTTGTTTTTGGATAATCCCTATGTTTATCAGGGTTTTTGGGATTATCAAAATCAAAAAATTAGCCATGACGCATGCAAAGAGGGCTTGGCGCATGAAAAACAGAAAGTACTACGCGCGCTTAAAGAAAAAGATTCCGTTGATATTTTAATGGTGCTGTTCAATCGCATGTATACGCTACGCAATCAAATGGTTCATGGCGGCGCGACCTATAAAAGTTCGGTCAATCGGAAACAGCTTCAAGACGGCTGCACAATACTGTTGGCACTCTTACCGGTGTTTATGGTGATTCTTTTGGAAAATGCAGAAACCTTGGATTTAGGCAAACCCTTTTATCCCGTGGTGCAGGTCAGTTAATTTGCAAAAATAAAGCCACTTATTGTGGCTTTAGAGCAATGATCCATACATTTCATTGTGGATATTTCAGTTGCCGTGCAGTATAGAGTTGATCGATTAATACGAAAAATCCAGCAGCAATTACTAAAGCAATCCCTGTCATGCAGGTGGTGGTCCAGCCACCATGATGCCATGCAAACACGCCCAAAGCTGAACCACATGCACCACCGACAAAATAAAACGTCATGTAAATTGAATTGATTCGAGAGCGTGCAATCGGGTTGAGTTGGAAGATAATATTTTGATTACAGCTATGTACCATAGCCAAACCGAGGTTGATTAAACCATAGCCCAAAATATAAAAGGCGAGGGAGCTTCCACCCAAATATAGCAGTCCCCAACTGAGGGCCAAGATGCTGCAACCGAGCCAAGTTAATTTTCGGTTGAAACCCAAATCCGCCCAACGCCCAATCCACTGTGTCGATAGGGCACCAAATACACCAACTAAAGTCACAACACCGACCCAAACATCGGCCAATTGAAAAGGTGGCTCAGTCAGTAACATGGCAATGGTGGAAAACAGCATACTCATCGCGGCAAAGACACAGCCTCCAATTAGAGAACGGAAAATTAACCGTGGCTCATGTTTGAGTAATGCGCCCATTGACTGGAAAACTTGGCTGTAGGGCATCCGTGTGATGCTGACCACGGGCAGACGTTTTTTGAGTAAGAGTGCTAATACCAACATCAAGAGCGCACTGAGGATGTAAATCGATTTCCAATGAAACAGATAGGACAATAAGCCAGAGAGACTGGTCGATAACAGAATGCCGACCAATAACCCACTCATTAAAAAGCCAACAACTGCCCCAATTTTTTCAGGTCGTATCGCAACAGTGACCAAAGGGATAAGAACCTGAGCAGCCACTGAAAATAGCCCCGTGATAATGGTTCCTGCCCAAAGCATGTATAGATTGGTCGAAAAAGCACAGAGGGCTAAACCGACAGTCGCACCAAGCATGAGTAATGGAATAAATTTGGCTTTATTCACAATATCGCCAATCGGCACAATAAACAGTAGACCCAAAGCATAAGAAATTTGCGCAAAGGTGACGGTTAGCGCAACTTCAGATTGTGGAATTTGAAAGCTCTGTTGGATAGAAGCCACTAAAGGTTGGCAATAATAATTGGCACCCGCACATAAACCACATGCAGCAGCCATAAGCCACAACAGGGTTTTATCATGGCTAATGTCGATCGAGGCTTTCATAAATTGTCCAGATATTGGGCGGAAGCGTATGCAAAGAATTTGCTGCCACGCTGTTGTGGTCACTATAAGGAAAATCAAACAGGTCTTAAAGTGTTTCTCTGTGAATTGTATCCACGCACGCGTTTAGGATTTCTTACTGAGACTGATCATCAAGACACCCAGCATATTCAGACCGCAACCGACCCATTGCCATAGGTTTAAGTGTTCATTCAATAAAGCGACGGCCAGTAAAATCGTTAAAATGGGCCCGATAGAGGCAATCATAGCCGATTGTGCAGCCCCAAGTCGGACGATACTTTGCATCATCAAAATGGTTGGAAGCACGGTTACCAATAGTCCTAGCGCTAAACCATACAGCCAGACTTGACTCGGGAGTTGTTGGAGCAAGGCGATAGGCTGTGGTGTTGCAAATAGAAAATGAATAATCGTCCCAACGCAGGCTATGCTCAGGGCTAGACCAGTAAAGTGTAAAGAACCAAACTTTTGCATGAGGCCTGGCGTGAGTAATAAGTAAATTGCAAATAACACGGCACTGGCAAAAACCAAACTACATCCGAGCCAAAAATACTGATCATGTGGTGTGGTACTTTGTTCTTGTAGCATCACTAACACTGTCCCGCCATAACTTAAAATCAGGGCAAGGATGGTTTTAAAACTCAGTGGCTTTTTGAATAAAACAGCGGAAGCCAGTACAGTTAATGTGGGATACAGGAAAAGTATAATTCGTTCAAGCGAAGCACTGATATACATCAAGCCACGGAAGTCGAGCCAACTCGAAAAGTAATAGCCGATTAGACCGGAAATGAGCAAGAGCACCCAATCTTTTCGTTGAATCGTTTGATAGGAACGTCGACTCAGCCATGCAATGACCAAGAAAAACGGCAATGCACTCATCATGCGTAAAGCCATGAGGACTGTGGCATCGACAAGAGGAGAAAGTGCATAGGCTTGCTTAATAAAAATCGCTTTGGTACTAAACAAGAAGGCAGCAATCAGTGCAAAAATTGCACCGATGAAGTGCGGACTAAGGTTTCTTGACATAAGTTAAGGTGTGCCTCATGACGACTGAACGAATTCGACAGCATTGTTCTGATAAGTTTGAACTGTCATTTTGATTATAAAAAATGCATCGTGCGAGTAAAAATGCAAAAAAGAATAGTACTTATTCCTTTATGCATAAGGGATTGCTAGATCAAACATGAAAAACAGCGGAAGAAATGACCAATTTGGTTTTGAATTTTTTAATCTCAACATGACTCGGCAGGTCAAATATATCAGGCTGAAACATTTAAGGTGAAAATTGCACACAAATGGTGCAATAGTGTTTTTTAGGGATAGAAAGTCAGTAGCGATATCATGATGCTAAATATTCAAAAAATTATTTTTTTAGCTAAAAAAGTCAATTCTAAGACTTAAGGCGAAGCATCAGGTGGGGAGGGCAAGACTTCGATAAACCCGAAACGTGCGCAAAAATCCATCGGATATTCAAGCTGACCAATTTGACGAGACTGTGGCAGAAAAATGTCAGTTTTCAATGCAGGTCAACACGTCAAAACTGTCAAATGAGTCAACGAGCTGATGCAGTCTGCATGAAAGAGTGACTCTACCTGACTTAAGTCGATTTTTAATGACACGTTCAGCTCATTGTGGGTTGAATGAAAATGTCACAATGATCAACGCAGTGAAACAATCTGCACTAAAACTAGCGAAATTATTTATGTTTTTGGTCTTAAGTAATATTAAAAAGTTATAAATAGGATAAAAATGAGTAATAAATCGACAAATAAAACTGAATAAATGAAATATCGCACCATTCTTTTCATGAATCATGAGTTCAAAATATGGGTATTTATTAAATAAATATTGGGTAGTATTTTAAAAAAGTTCAATTAGAATCCAAAAATTGTACAAAAACACATCCTGAGGGGAGACATCGCGGATTGCGATGTTTACTTAAGAAAAATTAGCTTGAGGAACGCTCATGCAGATCGGAATTCCAGCCGAAACTGTTGTCGGTGAAAATCGCGTCGCTGCGACGCCTGAAACAGTAAAGAAGTTGATCAGCGCTGGTCATAGCGTCGTTATTGAACGTGGAGCAGGGGTAAACGCTGCTTACATCGATAGCGCCTATGAACAAGTTGGTGCCAAAATTACGGATGATGCCTATACCGGTAGTCAAATGATTTTGAAAGTTCGTGCGCCTAAAGGTGACGAAATTCAAAAACTCACAGCGGGTACCACCGTTGTAGGGATGTTTGACCCTTACCGCAACACCGAACTTGACCAATTTGCGTCACAAAACGTGTCTGCATTTGCATTGGAGCTTTTGCCACGAACCCTATCTCGTGCGCAAAACATGGACGTACTTTCATCTCAAGCCAACCTTTCAGGTTATAAATCTGTGCTTTTGGCTGCGGCAGAATATCAACGTATGTTCCCAATGCTGATGACAGCAGCAGGTACAGTAAAACCTGCACGTGTGGTGATCATGGGCGTAGGTGTCGCAGGCTTACAAGCCATTGCAACAGCGAAACGTTTAGGTGCCGTAGTTGAAGCAACTGACTTACGTCCTACAGCACGTGACCAAGTTGAATCTTTGGGTGGTAAATGGTTAGACGTACCAATGTCACCAGAAGAGCAACAAAAAGCAGCTGATGCTGCGAAAAATGGTTATGGCTGGATGCCGGGTGAAGACTACATTCGCGACCAAGCGATTATTGTTGATAAAGCCGTATCGAATGCTGACATCGTGATTACGACTGCATTATTACCGGGTCGTGACGCACCACGTTTAATCAAAGCAGAAACCGTTGCCAAAATGAAACCGGGCTCAATCATTTTAGATATGGCGGTTGAAACTGGCGGTAACGTTGAAGGTTCTGTTTGCGGCGAAAATGTCGTGACTGCAAATGGTGTGAAAATTCTCGGTATTCCAAATATTCCTTCAACAGTTTCGACTGAAGCGTCGGCACTGTACGCACGTAACGTTTTGAATTTCATAGAAACCATGTTTGATAGCGAAAAGAACTTCGCGATTAACCCTGAAGAAGAAATTCAAAAAGCACTACTTGTCACTCATGGCGGCCAAGTGCTGCTGAAACGTGGTTAAGGAGAATCATCATGGTTGAAACGATTACTATTTTTGTCTTGGCAATCTTTGTTGGTTACTACGTGGTTTGGGGGGTAACACCTGCGCTACATACACCATTAATGGCTGTAACCAATGCTTTGTCATCGATCATTATCGTTGGTGCGATGATTCAAACCGTTGGCATCCCAGGCATTGTGGATGCAAGCGTACAGTTCCAAAGCATTAACGTGGTAAGTATTTTAGGTGCGGTTGCCGTTTTCCTTGCAAGTATCAACATTTTTGGTGGCTTTGCGGTGACTGCACGTATGCTTGAAATGTTTAAACCTAAGCAAAAGAAAAAAGAGGGTTAATCCATGGAATTCATTAAAGAATATGCGGATTGGTTCTACCTGATTGGTGCCGTTCTTTTTATCTTAACGTTGCGTGGTTTGTCTGGTCCGAAAACTGCGATTCAAGGTAACCGTTACGGCATGATCGCAATGGCGATTGCTGTAATTACTACATTCTTTGTCGCAGATCATCCCGTGATTTGGATGATTGTGGGTGCAATGGTGTTGGGTGCAGTCGTAGGTATTGCACGTGCAAAAACAGTTCCGATGACTCAAATGCCTGAAACTGTGGCACTGATGCACTCATTAGTCGGTTTGGCTGCGGTACTGATTGCGATCGCTGCAATTCTACATAACAACCAATTGACTGCGGCATTCGCGGAAAATGAAGCAGTACTAACAGCTGCGGGTGTAGAACATGCTCATATGAGCAAAGTTCATTTATTTGAATTGTTTGTAGGCTGTTTCGTTGGTGCGATTACCTTCACAGCATCGGTATTTGCTTACGGTAAATTGGCTGCGAAGAAATGGGCAAAAACCATTTCAGGTGGATGGGTAAAACCTGTTCAAGCCTTAATTTTCCTTGCGATGTTGGCGTGTGGTATCTACTTCTTCACTACAGGCAACATGAATGCTTTCTGGGCAATGACTGTTCTTGCACTTGCATTTGGTTGGGTATGGATTGCGCCAGTAGGCGGTGGTGATATGCCAGTGGTGGTATCGCTACTGAACTCGTTCTCAGGTTGGGCTGCAGCAGGGATTGGTTTCACGCTTGAAAACAACATGCTGATTGTTGCAGGTTCACTGGTTGGTTCATCGGGTGCGATTCTGTCTTACATCATGTGTAAAGCCATGAACCGTTCAATCATCAACGTCTTGTTTGGTGGTGCAATGGGTGGTACAGCAGTAGCGGCGGCGGATAATGGTGAAAAAGCACAGCGTAATCACCGTTCAGGTTCTGCAGACGATGCTGGCTTCTTGATGTCAAATGCGGATAGCGTTGTGATCGTACCGGGTTATGGTATGGCGCAAGGTCGTGCACAAAATGCCGTGAAAGAATTGTGTGAAATCTTAAAAGAGCAAGGTGTAAAAGTTCGTTTTGCGATTCACCCTGTGGCAGGTCGTATGCCGGGCCACATGAACGTACTTTTAGCTGAAGCTGACGTTGCATATGAAGACATTCTTGAAATGGACGAGATCAACTCTGACTTCCCTGCAACAGATGTAGTACTGGTGATTGGTGCGAATGACGTTGTGAACCCAGCGGCAAAAGACGATCCAAGTTCTCCAATTTACGGTATGCCAATCCTTGAAGCGCATAAAGCACGTACCATTATGGTGATCAAACGCTCTATGGCTACAGGCTACGCAGGTCTAGACAATGACTTGTTCTATAACGATAAAACGATGATGATCTTCGGTGATGCGAAGAAAGTTGTGGAAGATATGACAAAAGCCATTAATGGCGGCGGTCATTAATCCATATTGCCAAAGTCCCGCTGTGATAAAGCGGGTTTGAGGAAGATTTAAACCACCTTCGGGTGGTTTTTTGTTTTCTTTGCTTTTATTTTCTTGGCTTTTGATTAATTGGTGCTTCACACTAAAAGTGCACAAATATTTAGCGCATCAGGTGCTTGAATCAAATTGATGCGTATTTTGAAACCAAGGTGCAGATCGATGCGCTGTTTTGTTTCATTAAATTTTGTTTCAGAGATTCAAAATATTGTCACGAACTGGTTTTGTGACGCAATGCATTGAGAAATAATTAATTGTCTGAAATTTGGTATTCTTTTTGCACAGCATGGTTATTCTTGGGGGAATAATCATGAAAAAAACATACTTGATGGCACTGTTTCTGAGTGTCCTGACATCGACTGCATGGGCAGTCGACCCGCAAATCGCCAGTAATATTCAAGACATTCGTATTTCGCTCGACAGTATTTGGGTGGTACTGGGCGGTATCTTGGTGTTCTTTATGCAAGCCGGATTTGCCATGATCGAAAGTGGTTCAGTTCGCAGTAAAAACACCGTGAACGTACTCATGAAAAACTACATGGATGCCTGCTTGGGTGGTCTGGTGTTTTGGCTGGTGGGTTTTGGTCTGATGTTTGGGGTCAATACCACGGGCTGGTTTGGCTTAAGTCATTTTGCACCCGATCAACTGGATGATTGGCACTGGAACCTTTTGTTTTTCCAAATGATGTTTGCTGCAACGGCAACCACTATTGCCAGTGGTGCCATGTCGGAGCGGATTCATTTTGTGGCTTATGTGGTGAGTGCGGCCGTTGTGTCAGGTCTGATTTATCCTGTCTTTGGTAGTTGGGCATGGGGCAGTTTATTTGGCGGAGACGGTTGGTTAAAAGCACTCGGGTTTATCGATTTTGCAGGTTCGACCGTGGTGCATTCGATAGGCGGCTGGGTGGCTTTAGCGGGCATCATCGTACTGGGTCCACGTTTGGGGCGATTTGGACGCAATGGGCGAAGCCATTATTTACCGGGGCATAACTTACCTTTAGTGGCATTAGGTGGTTTTATTTTATGGTTAGCATGGTTTGGTTTTAATGCAGGCTCGACCATTAATGCCAATGTCAGCGTAGGACGTATTGCTTTAAATACGCATCTTGCAGCGTGTGCTGCCGCGGTTGCATATATGTTGCTCTGCCTCATCCGATCTAAAGCCATTTTGATCCGCAGCACGATAAATGCCTCACTGGGTGGTTTAGTTGCCATTACGGCAGGCTGTGCAACGATGTCTCCACTCTATGCAGTCATCACCGGTTTATGTACAGGTGTTATGGTGACCTTCCTGCCAATGCTCATGGAAAAAATGAAACTGGATGATGTGGTTGATGCGGTGACCGTGCATGGATTCTGTGGCGCATGGGGAACATTGGCTGCAGGGATCTTCCTTGAAAATAACATGTTTAATGGCGATGTCATCGCGATACAAGGGCTTGGAGTGATTGCAGCCTTTTTATGGGGCTTTGGCGTTGCGTTCATTGTATTTAAGGTCTTAGATAAATTGTTGGGTGGCTTACGGGTGAGTAAGCAACATGAACAACGTGGTTTGGACTATACCGAACATGCTGAATTGTCTTATCCCGAGTTTCAAAAAGATGTGACTTTTGAAACGGATGATATGACCAAACGTCATTAACAGGAGTAATGCAATGAGCACCGAACTGTTGAATTTGGCACAACGCCGCGAAGCTTTAGAAAAAGGCTTACAACAATTTATTCATGGGACTTTACTCGACAGTGCACTACGGCACTGGGAGCAGCAGTACAGCATGAAACCGTCATTTGTCTTAAATCGCTTCTTAAATGATATCTGTACCACAGAAGAGCTACGCTTTTATCGTAAAGATATGCTGAAGCAAGTCTTGTATGAGTTATCTACCTTAGAAAAGCAGGAACTGTTAAGGGTTGAAAAACCGCAGGAGCAGGAGCAAGAAGACGAGCTCATTGCAGAGACCATTAGCGAGGCCTTTTTAGGCTTTATCGAGTCAGTCATGCTGACGGTGAAATCTACAGATCAGGCTGATTTCACCCAAGATGTGATTCAGCAATTAGAAGAAATCGGGCTGGCAATTGCGGCAAATGCACAAATTAATTCAGCGAGTTTTGTCGAGTTTTTGCCTTTGACCAGTTATGCCAAAGTTTTAACGAGCATTTATGAAGTGTATTGTGACTTTTATGGCCCGATGCGTGCAGACCAAGTTTATGCACAAACCAAGCTGAAAATTAAAGCCAATTATCCTGAGGTGGATTTACACCAACTGCTTTAGTGTCGGGGGTAAAACACCATGAAGCTGATTGTCCGTGTATAAAGTGAAGGGATAAAAAAAGCGACCTATTTAGGTCGCTTTTTTCTGGAAGCTTAAGCTACAGTTTCTGGAGCTGTACGCCATAAGCTTTCTAAATCATAGAATTTACGTGCTGTAGGTAACATCACATGTACCACTACAAAACCGAGATCAATCAGGATCCATTCTGCATCACGTTCGCCTTCAACACCGATAGGGCGGAATCCAGCTTTACGTGCTTCTTCTGCCACGTTGTCTGCAAGAGACTTAATGTGACGAGTTGAAGTACCGCTCGCAATAACAATCGCATCTGCTACGTTGCTGATAGTGCTGATATCAAGTTCAATAATATCTTTGGCTTTTACATCTTCAAGTGCTTCACGTACAACAGCTAAGCAAGCTTGTACGTCTTTGATTTGCGTTGATTTTGCGAGATCGAGAGAATTAGAAGCGCTGGGCGATGGTTCTAAATTCATAGAGGGTATGATTTCCTTACAATTATACATGATCTAATATAGCGGTTTTGTTGCTGAATTTCAAATCAACACGTCATTGACCATTGGCTAAATGAGGGAAGTATTTGTCTTTCCACGCAAAAGAATGTGATGAGTTGCTTCGTGGTCGGTATTCAGCCGCGATGTAACCTGTATATTGGCTTTGATCTAACCATTTAAAAATCTCTGCAAATGGAATCTGCGCTGAGTCAGGTTCATGTCGCCCCGGACAGTCAGCAAACTGTATGTGACCGATATCCTGAATATTTTCTGCCAAAGTACTGAGAATATCTTCACCCATCATCGCCATGTGGTAGCAGTCATATTGCATCTTCAAAGTAGAGTGTTGTACAGCTTCAAGCATTTCCTGAGCTTGGGCAATATTTTGGACCAAAAAGCGCGGCATATCAGTGCCATTAATCATTTCAAATACTGGTTGAATATGATGTTCAGACAACATGTGGCACGCCAGTTTGAGGTTGCTCGACAAGGTATTTAAACATGGGAGCAAGTCAGCATCTTGGGGCTGTTTGCCGGCTAAAATATTGACACTCGGTACATTTAACGCAGTGGCATAGCGAATACATTGCTCTAAGGCCTGATGAAATTGATTTTCACGCCCCGGAACTCCCGCAAGACCATCACCACCTTGCATCAAATCACCCGCAGGGACATTGATTAAACACAGGCTTAAATCATTGATGGTGAGTTGGGTTTGGATCTGCTCAATACTCAGCTCATACGGAAACTGAATTTCAACATGCTTAAAACCGTGTTCACGAGCCAAAGCAAAACGCTCTAACAATGGCACTTCGGTAAAAATCATGGATAAATTAACCGCGAGCTGAGTCATGTATATCGTCCTTGAAGCAATTTACTTCTAAAGTGAAAGTCGTTAGTTATGTTCGACATGTTGAATGATGGTGGCTAAATCTTTTTCTGCAAAACCATTGTCCTGATGGGCTTTGAGTTGCGATAAAGCAAGGCTGGCAACAGGGATGCTTAATTCAAACTGGGCAGCCAGTTGGACTGCATTATTCAGGTCTTTAGATAAAGTTTGAACTTTCCATTGCACGGGCTCGAACTGATGCGTTGCCATACGTGGAGTTAAAATCTGAAAAGGCTTTGAGTCTGCAAATCCACCAGCAAGTGCTGGTGCTAATAACGTGGTGTCTACACCTGATTTCTCGGCTAATGCGACGGCTTCTGCGATTAACGTGCTATTGGCAGCGACGATCAGCTGATTACAAATTTTGGTGGCTTGACCTGTACCTGAGTCGCCCATGCGGGTAACACGTTGTGATAAAACATTGTAGATCAGACTCAAATCTTGAATCGTTTGAGCATCACCACCGGCAAAGATGACCAAAGTGCCTTGCTCAGCGCCTGCTGTGCCCCCCGAAACAGGAGAGTCAATCCAAGTGACTTGTTTCAACGTTGCAGCATGAGCCAATTGATGAGTTTGATTCACAGAAAGACTCGAGAAGTCGACAATAATTTGTCCTGCCGCTAAATG
The DNA here is from genome assembly GCF_013418285.1 of Acinetobacter sp. YH12152. Lineage (NCBI taxonomy): Bacteria > Pseudomonadati > Pseudomonadota > Gammaproteobacteria > Moraxellales > Moraxellaceae > Acinetobacter > Acinetobacter sp. YH12152. The sequence continues at coordinate 26,731 of NZ_VPCH01000011.1, read as the reverse complement.
ATTTTCGATGCTTGCATACACCGCGGCAACAACAGCATCATCTGCGAGACAAGATAAAACCACAGGATAATGGGCAATATTCTCCAATTGAAGCGCTGTCGCGCCAATCGCAATCAACTCATCACACGCAGCGGCAGTTCTGTTCCACACCGCAACTTCAAATCCTGCCTGAATGAGGCGCGTGGCCATGCGGCTACCCATCAGCCCCATACCTAGAAATGCAATTTTTGTATTACGATCAAACGCCATGTGCTGTACTCAATCTATCCTGTGTGACTATTTTACTTATATTGGCGTGGTAAAAACTGAACCTCTGGGTTCTTGTCTTTTTTACGTGCCAATTGGCTGTTTTTGCCGAGCAGTAATTTAAATTGCCAGATTTTTTCTAAACGTAAAGATCGTTTTGGACTATGTTCCATGGCATCTAGCACTTGTTTTGCTGCTGCCAAGGCATCTGGTGAACGTTGTGATAATTCTTCGGCTAACTGCTGCGCTTGAAGCAAAGGCTGTTCATTTAAATGCGTCACTAAGCCAATTTCCTTGGCATATTCTGCGTCAAAAATACGTGCTGTTAAGGTTAATTCTTTGGCTAAATCTAGTCCTATCACACCTTTGAGTGAGCGAGTTAAGCCCATATCAGGAACTAAGCCCCAACGACTTTCCATAATCGACATTTGCGTTTTCGGGTGGGCAATACGGATATCGGCAGCCAAGGCAAGTTGCATGCCTGCTCCAAAACAAAAGCCTTCAAGTGCGGCAATCACCGGCACAGGAAGTTGCTGCCAAATCAGAAAGGCTTTTTGAAATAAACTTTGACCGGGTTTTAACAGTTCCCATGCAGCATAGGCACGATTTTTCGGATCATTTAGGTCAGCCAAATCAATGCCAGCACTAAATACATTGGCTTCACCGGTTAAAATGACACAGCGTAAGCTACGATCTTTTTTTAATTTTTCAGCGGTGCTGACCAATTCTTTGAGCAATGCAAAGCTCATTGCATTACGTTTTTCTGGACGGTTTAAGTAAACCGTTGCAATGCCATTATTTTTTTCTACACGTAATAAAGCCATGGTAATTACTCTTGTTGTTTCTGCGCCCGAGCATAGCATGCACCCTGACAGGATACATGACAGTGCAGTCACAACAGAAGCTGGACGGCACTGACTTTAGTCGGACTGTGCTTAATTATTTTGTTTGGCTAAGATTTGTTGAGCTGCGTGTTCAACTTGAGCCATGACATTTTTTAACTCATCAAAACGGTTCAGGGTTTCTTGGACAAAAGCGTCATCTGCTTTACGGCGTTCCTTACGTAAGGTCGATACAAACTGCTCAAAATGACCTGAAACCTCTTGGAGGGTCGGAGCGCCCACATAGCGGGTTGCGCCATAAAGCCGATGTAGCACATGCTCTAATTGTGGAAAATCTTCATCTTCGATGAGCTGTGCCATTTCATGGATTTCTTGCTCAAAGCTATCGACGAGCATTTTCAGTAAATCGACTGCAAGGTCTTCTTTATTCGCGGCCAACTGCAAGCTTTGTTGCCAATCTAAAATGCTCGGCTCTAGGGCTTCAATCACTGAACTGCGCTCTATAACCGGCACTTTCTTAAAGTTATCGGTAGTCCATTGGGTCAAGATTTGAATAATTTGATCCATTTGAATGGGCTTTGTGACATAGTCATCCATACCACTTTGCAGAAGCTTTTGTTTTTCATCAGAGAGCGCATGTGCCGTCAAAGCGATAATTGGAAGGCGCTTATGATTTTCAAAAGTCGACTCAAGAGAACGAATGGCACGCGTGGTATCGACACCTGACATCACAGGCATTTGAATATCCATAAAGATGAGGTCAAAAGCCCCCAAACCTTGCTCTTGGCGAGCTTGAATGATTTCAATGGCTTCTTGTCCACTCAAAGCCTTGGTGGTTTTCACATTTAACTCAGAGAGCAGGGCTTCAAGTACAATCAGGTTCGGTAAATGATCGTCGACAGCCAAAATGTGCAGACCTTGACCATTAAATTCTTCATGTTGCTCTTGATCAAACCACGGCTCATTACTCAACAACTGAATCAGCGCTGTACGGCTGAGTGGTTGATGCAATGGACGGGCACGGTACTCGTTCAACATGTTTGGATCGAGCATCATTTGGTAGCCATAAACCGCTAAGTTACCGCTATAACGATGACGAATTTCTTTCAGTAAGGCTTCGGAGTCACCACTGTGATCGACGATCAACCAGGTATTTTCGTTGGTTTGCAACTGATTGAGTCGGCTAAATAAATCTAGGATTGACTGCGTTTCAATATGTTCAACATCATAATTTTCTAAATAATGACGTAGGACATTGGCAGTTGCTGGGTGCGCCAAATAAGACACAACTTGTAGATTGCTAAATTGTGGATGCACAATTTCAATTTCATCATCCACCACAAAGCGCGCAGTAAACCAGAAGGTTGAGCCTTTTTCTGTTGGGGCACGTTCTTGGTTATCTTCAAAACCAATTTGTCCATGCATTAGGCTGACCAATTGTTTGGAAATGGCAAGACCTAAACCTGTACCGCCAAATTGACGGGTCACAGATGCATCACCTTGTGAGAAGGATTCAAACAGTTTCTTACGGTCGGTACCGCTTAGGCCGATACCACTGTCTTGGACACTAAAATGCAGCAGACATTGACCGATGTCATCATGCTCCATACGGACACGGACAATAATTTCACCATCTGGGGTGAACTTAATCGCATTTGAAATTAAGTTGGTCAAAATTTGCTTGAAGCGTAGGGCATCGCCGACCACAAATTTCGGCACATTGTCCGCATAGTAGAAGGTCATATCAATATGCTTTTGCGCTGCCAATGGCGACAACATATCCATCACATCAAAGACGGCTTCTTCTAAGTCAAATTGCGCAGTTTCGAGTTCTAGTTTGCCGGCATCAATTTTGGAGAAATCGAGCACGTCATTAATTAAAGCCAATAAATGCGCAGAAGATTTACGAATCGTTTGTAGATATAAATTTTGCTCATTACTGAGGTTGCCTTGGCGCAGTAAAAGATGAATAAAACCATCAATACTGTTAAGTGGCGTGCGCAGTTCATGGGAAATATTGGCTAAGAACACCGACTTCGACTGATTGGCATGGATTGCTTGGTCACGTGCTTGACGGTAGGTGATGTTTTGCACCTCTAAAGTATCGAGCGTGCGTCTTAAGTCATCTTCCGTTTGTTCGGTATGTTCACGTAGTTCTAAAAAGCTGAAATGTAAGCGTTTAACAACATTGGCAATATCACGCTGTAATAAACGGAGTTCGCCAGTACTGTTAATGATCATGTGCTGATCTAGGGTGTCGGCATTTAAACGTTGTAACTGCATGCGAATTTCGTACATTGGTGCGATCCAACGACGTGAATAAAAATTCAAACACAGCAAAAGTAATAAGAGCGTCAATAAGCCTGTTGCAATCAACACGATTAACACGCGATAGCGGGCAATTTGCAGCGGTTGATTATCCAGTTCAATGCTTAACCATGCCGGCGTCTGGGTTGAATCTGAAATTTTCAGGGCATAAACATGGTTACCCTGATGTGGAATTGGTCCAATAAAAGATGCTTTACTGTCAAAAGCAGGCCAAATAGCTTGATCTTGAAAGCCAATGCTCAGGCGGTTATTGCCTTTGAAATCTATAATCGCAGCACGAATCAAATGTTTTTCGTTCAACATGCTTTGCATGGCATTACGAGCTTGATCAAACTGCCACGGATAATGGTTGAGTAACTCTATGGCAGATTCTGACGTGGGTTGATAGCGCGTCAGGATCGCGACAGCCATTTGTTTTTGTTGTGCTTTGGCTGCATTGGAGGTTTCTGTTATTACCAACATTGCACCGACACAGGCCAAAATGGTGATCGGCACGAAAATAAGTGCAATCAACTGACCATAGGCATGATTTAAGTGTAGGCGTTTAAAAAGCTTTTTGTTGATATTTGACATGGTTTAAGCAGTTTATTCCTTATGCCCCGAATATTAGCATGGATTATTTAAAACTGATTGCGCTTTAATCACTTTCGCGAAAAAGCGAGGCAAATGGGTGCAGGCAAAGGCATTTTTTCATACAATAGGCGCACCTCGATATAGGTGTGAATAATGAGTAATACAACCCCTGATTTTCAAGCAGACGATTTTTTATTAGACCATTACGTCGGCAACACGCCGTTAGTGCGTTTACAGCGTCTGGCAAGTCATACTCAAGCAACAGTATTAGCCAAGTTAGAAGGCAATAACCCAGCGGGTTCGGTCAAAGATCGCCCTGCATATAACATGATTATGCAAGCGGAAAAGCGTGGTCAGATTAAACTGGGTGATACGTTGATTGAAGCGACGAGCGGAAATACGGGGATTGCTTTAGCCATGGTTGCAGCAATGCGTGGCTATAAAATGACTTTGATCATGCCCGCAAGTTCTAGCCAAGAGCGTAAAGATGCCATGCGTGCCTACGGTGCTGAACTGATCGAATCAGAAAACATGGAAGAAGCACGTGATCTTGCCCTTCAAATGGAAAAAGACGGCAAAGGTTTAGTCCTAAACCAGTTTGGTAACCCAGACAATGTGGAAGCACATTACCTTACTACTGGGCCTGAAATTTGGAAACAAACAGGTGGTAAAATTACACATTTCGTCAGCTCAATGGGAACCACCGGGACCATTATGGGGATTTCGAAATATTTAAAAGAACAAAATCCGGATATTCAAATTGTCGGTTTACAACCGTCTGAAGGCTCAAACATTGCTGGTATTCGCCGTTGGCCACAAGAATATCTTCCTACGATTTTTGACCCTTCACGTGTTGATCGCATTATGGATATTCCGCAAATTGAAGCGGAAAAAACGGCTCGTCGTTTAGCACGTACAGAAGGTATCAGTGCAGGTACCTCATCGGGTGGTGCGGTATGGGCTTCAGTTAAATTGGCTGAAGAAAATCCGGATGCCGTGATTGTTTGCATCGTATGTGACCGTGGTGACCGTTACTTGTCTACTGGTCTATTCTCTGTTGTTGATCCTGAATAATTACAGTGGCCGAACGGCACTGGTGAGTACTTATGCGTTTACCTGTTTTAATTTTTGATATCGAAACACTGACAGATTTGAAGTCAGGTGCGCATTTGTATGGACTGGATCTGCCTGAGGTGGATTTAGATGCAGCGCTGACTAAACTGCGTCGCCAAGAGGTGGGCACGGATTTTCAGCGTTTGGCCTTGCATGAAATTGTCTGTATCTCTGGACTATGGATTGATGAAAAGGGCATGAAGTTGTTTTCATTTAGCCGTGAAGACAATAGCGAAGCTGAAATTTTAAAAAAATTCGTTTCTATTTTTGAAAAGCGTCATCCGACCTTGGTCAGTTGGAACGGTTCGCAGTTTGATTTGCCTGTGATTTTGTTCCGTGCCATGTATCACGGATTATCTGCACCAAGTTTGTTCGATCAGGGCGAGATTGATACGCAAAAGCGCTATAATAACTACCAGAATCGTTATCATCATCGTCATGTAGATTTGATGGATGTCATGGCCATGTTCCATGGTCGTCATTTTCAAAAACTTGACGATGCAGCACATTTACTTGGTTTCCCTGGTAAACGTGGTGATGGTGGCTACCATGTGCCTGAATATGTGCGTGAACAACAGTGGATGGAACTGACCAGCTACTGTGAAGGTGATGTGCTCAATACATGGTTGATTTATTTACGCTGGCTGTTGCTGAAAGGACAGTTATTGTTAAATGATCATCAGCACTTGATTCAAAGTACGATTCAATATTTACAAACTCAGCCGCAACACGCTGACTTTTTATTGGTATGGCAGCAAACCTCGCAACGTACCGAATTCACCCAATCTGATTTCCCATCTTCCACACATTAGGTACGCATGAAACACAAAGCCAAACCCCAAAAAGCCCAACAACCCATTTATACATTTCAGGTTGAATCGCTTTCACATGAGGGGCGAGGCATAGCGCACTTTGGGACGCATCCAGATCATCCTGCAGAAAAACACGGTAAGAAAGTCTTTATCCGTTATGCCTTGCCGGGTGAAACGGTGCGTGCGCGTATTACTAATGTCGTTAAGCGTCTCGAAGAAGCAGACAGTCTGGAATTACTGAGTGAAGAGTCTGCTCTACGGGTTAAACCGGCCTGCCCACATTATGGGGTTTGTGGTGGGTGTAGCATGCAGCATATTCATCCCGACGAGCAAATTCGTTTAAAACAAGATGTTTTACAATCACATTTGCAACATTTTGCTGGGATACAACCTGATCAATGGTTAGCTCCTTTACGTTCATTGCGTGAAGACTACCGTCGCAAAGCACGTATTGGTGTGCGTTACCTACCTGCAAAAGATAAGCTTGTGGTTGGCTTTCGTGAAAGCCAGTCAAATAAACTGACTTCGATTGACCGTTGTATGGTGTTGGATCGTGAGTTTGGCTCCATCACCACACTCAAACAATTGTTACAAAGTCTGCAAGGTAAAGCAGATATTGGGCATATGGAACTGGCCATGGGAGATCAAGAAATTGCCCTCCTAATTCGTCATACGGCGGAACTTTGCGCGGAAGATGTCAACCAATTAGTAAAATTTGCGTTACATAAAGAGTGGCAACTGTACTTGCAACCTGAAGGGCCAGACAGCTTACATCGCGTGGATCATCCCGATGCACCGATGCGTCTGCACTATGGTCTAAGTGACTTTGCTGTGGAATTTGGCTTTAATCCTCAAGACTTCACGCAAGTGAATTCCACGATTAATCCGCAAATGGTGAAACTGGCATGTGAATTGCTTCAGTTACAACAAGGTGAGCGAGTTCTAGATCTGTTTTGTGGCTTAGGAAACTTTTCTTTACCACTTGCTCAATGTGTGGGTTCAACGGGTCAAGTCGTTGCAGTTGAAGGGAGTGCAGAAATGGTTCAGCGTGGTGCAGAAAATGCACAAAACAATGGCCTTTCGCAACTGAAATTTTATTCACAAGATTTAACAAAAGATTTTTCGCATCATTCTTGGGCAAAACAAGGATTTGATGCATTATTGATAGACCCACCACGTTCTGGTGCAGAAGAAATAATGCGTTATGTGCCCCAATTTGGTGCAAAAAGAATCGTTTATGTGTCATGTAATCCTGCAACACTAGCACGCGATGCTGGAATGCTGGTACAACAAGGCTACCGTTTGAAAAAAGCGGGTGTCATGGACATGTTTACCCATACAGGGCATGTCGAATCGATTGCTTTGTTCGAAAAAGAAAATCAGATAAACGATCAAAAGTTATGAAGCGTAGAAAACTAGGAGTAGGGTATGGTCACAGTACGTGAACAATTACCTGGACGTCTCAATGAGTTGTCACAGGAAACGACTGTAGAACATGCCGAGCAAGCACAGCATGATTTGGCTGAATGGCTAGAGCGTGTGAGTGGCATGTTTGACGGGGCTCCTCTAAAGCAACTCGAAGAAGTTGCACATCTGACCTTACAGAATGAACTTGAAACAACGGTCAACCATCGCTCGAATACCTTCTATACGGGTATTGAAATGGCGGATATTCTTGCTCATCTGTATGCGGATGAAGATACGTTATCAGCAGCCATGCTGTATCGAAGTGTTCGTGAAGGCGTAACCAGTTTAGAAGAAGTCCAAAGCAAATTTGGCGATCAAGTGCATGCTTTGGTGAAAGGCACGCTTGCCATGGGTAAGTTGTCTGACCTGATTGAGCAAAATAAACGTCTAGAAGATCATTTTAATAATAACCAGCGTGAACATTTGACCGGCATTTATAAAATGCTGATTTCGGTGACCGAAGATGTTCGCGTTGTATTAATCAAACTTTCTGAACGTACCTATGCATTACGTGAGTTAGCGCATTCAACCAAAGAGCGTCAAGAGCGTGTCGCACGAGAAATTTTAACCATTTACTCGCCGCTCGCGCACCGTTTAGGGATTGCACAGCTTAAGTGGGAGCTTGAAGATCTCGCTTTCCGTTATCTAGCACCTGAACGCTATAAAGAAATTGCCTCTTTACTGAATGAAAAACGTTTAGAGCGTGAACAATATATTCAGTTCGTTACAGAAAAGTTGCGTAAAGAACTATTAGATCATGGCATTGAGGCCGAGATTAATGGTCGGGTGAAACACATTTATTCGATTTATCGAAAAATGAAGAGTAAGAACCTGAGCTTTGATCAGCTTTATGACATTCGAGCGGTTCGTGTTCTGGTGGATAATGTACCTGAGTGTTATCACACACTGGGGATCGTCCATCAGATTTGGCGTCATATTCCGCATCAGTTCGATGATTATATTACCAACCCGAAAGCCAATGGTTATCGCTCACTGCATACGGCCGTGATTGCAGAGAACAAATCTTTAGAAGTGCAAATTCGTACGCATAATATGCATGAAGAAGCTGAACTCGGGGTATGTTCACACTTTAACTATAAAGAAGGTTCTAAAACCACAGATTATTCATTTAATCATCGCTTACATTCTTTGCGTGCAGTGCTTGAACATTATCAAGAACGAAATGATGCTAGCGCACATAAAGAAGATGAAGATTCTGAAAACTTCGAACAAATCCAAGAGTTTGAAGATTTTGAGAAAATCTATGTGTTTAGTCGTGACGGTGATATCAAAGAATTACCACGCGGTTCGACTGTGCTCGACTTTGCCTATCATGTGCATACTGAAGTGGGCAACAAGTGCTATGCAGCACGGGTGAACCAACGTTATGTACCTTTAACCTATACCCTAAAAACTGGGGAGCAGGTCGAGATTTTAACCAAGAAAGATCGTGAACCGAACCGAGATTGGTTGGTGAACTCGCTGGGTTATATCAAGACGGCTCGTGCACGTGACAAGTTGCGTCATTGGTTCCGTCAGCAAGACCGTAGTAAAAACTTGGAAGTGGGACGTGAGATTCTGAATAAAGAATTGTCACGTTTGGCGATTCACCCGAAAAGTATCGATTTGAATGATTACTGCAATCATTTTAATGTGAAATTGGGTGAAGATATATTGATTGGCTTGGTGAGTGGTGACATTAGCTTGCATGCTTTAATCAATCAGGTTAACCGTCATATGCACCTCGATCAGGATGAGCCTGAACTGGTGTTAAAACCAACCTTGAACCCACGTGCAAGTCATACGCTTTCGGCGCATGGTATTTTGATTGATGGTTTGGACAATGTAGAACTACACATTGCTCAGTGTTGTCAGCCTGTGCATGGTGAATCGATTGCTGGTTATATCACCCTGAATCGTGGCGTAAGTATCCATAAGGTCGCATGTCCGGATTATATCCGTATGATTGGGCAAGAGCCTGAACGTGCGGTTGAAGCGGATTGGGAAATGCAGCCAACTCGTGGTCAAAGTGTGCAAATCGTGGTGGAAGCTTATGACCGTCGTGGTTTGCTTAAAGATCTGACTCAAGTGATTTTCTCAGACCAAATCAATATTCGTCAGGTGAATACCATTTCCGAGAGTGATGGTATTGCCAATATGAAGCTGTTGATTGAAGTGAAAGGCTTGGCGCAGTTGTCGAAACTGTTGGCACGTCTAGAGCAACAACCAGGCATTATCAGCGCACGTCGCTTGGTACAAGGTAGCTAAAAATAAAGCTGTATAAAAAACCCGCTGCGTGCGGGTTTTTTATTATATTGGGGGAGAGAAATTATAAAATTGAATGCTTATGCTGCCTTCAGAGCTTTTTGAAAAGCGTCGACAGAATCTAACACAAGCCATTGACCACTGGGTGGCAACAGGCTCTTTTAAAAATGGCAAAGCCGTGTGTGAACATTTTGGCTTAGCAGTTCCTTTAATTTCCCAATTATTAAATAGTCATCGGCAGATTGGAGAGAAATTTGCACGTGAGTTAGAGTCACAATTGGGACTCATAAAGGGAAGTTTGGATTATGAAGTTCAGTTTATAGAGCAAGATAAGCGCACTAAGAAACAAGCAAGCTTGGTCCTTTTTGAAATGCAGGTAGTTGAGACACAGGCATTTTCGTTAAAATTGATTTCAAATGATTCATCTCAATATTCAGCATTATTTAAAAACACTCAAGACCTGTATTTGATTCGCATCACAGCATCGTATTATGCCCCTGTATTACAAGAGGGTTGGCTTGTGGTCTGTGATGAACGGCGAGGGGTAGAGAGATCGGATCTAGCCTGTGTATATTTGCGAAATGGCTTAAATTTAATTTTAAACGTGATACAGCAAACAGATGATACATGGCAATTTGCAAGTCTAGACCAAAAACGACAGGTGGAATTCCTGCAATCCGATATTGAAAAGTTACATCCTATTATTGCGATTTTGCCTAGCTCATTTATTTAACTTAGTAGTATAAAAAACCCATCCGAAGATGGGTTTTGATCTGAACTATAAGTTGAAAAGCTTAAGGAATCTCTTCTTCTTCAAATTCAGGCTTCACTTGTACAATGAAGTCTTGACGGTTTAGACCACGCCATAGCGCGAAGGCTGTACCAATGTAGATTGATGAATATGTACCCACAAATACACCAACAAACATTGCAACAGAGAACCATTTCAGACCATCACCGCCCAGTACCATCATCGCTACAACAACCAGTAATAGTGTCATTGAGGTATGAATGGTACGGCGAAGTGTTTCAGTTAATGCACTGTTGACAACTTCGAGAGGCTCAGCACCACGAATCTTACGGAAGTTTTCACGAATACGGTCAGATACAACGATGTTATCGTTGAGCGAGAAACCGATAATCGCGAGTAGCGCAGCCAAAACTGTTAAGTCAAACGGCCACTGCATCATGGCAAAGATACCAATGGTCACCACGATATCGTGGAATAAAGACAGTACAGCACCCATCGCAAGTTTGAATTCAAAGCGAATAGTGACATAAACCAGCATGAGCAGTAGGGCAAGACCTACAGCGCCAGCAGAACGCACGTAGAGTTCATTACCGACTTGACCGCCAACTACATCAACTTTATGTACTTCTGCTTTATTGCCTGGCAATTGAGCGGCAGTCGTAATGGCTTTGGTTAGGTCTTCAGCTTCAATGTCTTTTTGAACTGGCATACGAACCATCAGGTCGCGGTCAGATCCTAAGGTTTGTACCACAGGGTCTTTAAAACCAGCTTTTGTCAGCGCTGAGCTCACATCGGTAGATTTTACTGGTTGACTATAGTTCAACTCTGCCGCCACACCGCCAGTAAAGTCCAAACCGAGGTTTAGACCTTTGGTGCAAATAAAAAAGATACTTGCGAGCGTTAAAATAATCGATATAAAGGCTGCCGGTTTGGCAATCTTCATAAATGGAATAATGCGCTCGTTGTCCGGACGGCCGTATTGTTTCGGTTGAGTATTTTCAGTCATCTTCGATCTCCTAAATGCTCAACTTCTTCAGGTTACGTTTTTTACCATAAATGATTTGTACGATTGCACGTGTCACAGTAATTGCTGTGAACATTGAGCAGACAATACCAATCATTAGGGTAACCGCGAAGCCTTTAATTGGGCCTGTACCAATTGCGAACAGAATGAAAGCAACCAAGAATGTGGTTAAGTTGGAGTCAAAGATGGTGTTATACGCACGATCATAACCCGCAACAATCGCCTGTTTCGGCGAGGCACCCCATTTAATTTCCTCTCGTATCCGCTCACAGATCAGTACGTTGGCATCGACCGCCATACCAATGGTAATTACGATACCTGCAATACCCGGAAGGGTGAGGGACGCGCCAATCCAAGACATGATGGTTAAAATCATGGCAAGGTTAACCACGAGTGCAAAGTTGGCAATCAAGCCGAACACACGGAAGAAGACTACCATCCAAATCGCAACCAATAAGAAACCGATTTGAGTTGATAATACGCCTTTGTCAATGTTTTCTTGACCGAGACTCGGACCAATTACACGTTCTTCAACGAAGTACATTGGCGCTGCCAATGCACCTGCACGTAACATCAAAGCAAGTTCAGACGCTTCTTGAGGTGAATCCAGACCAGTAATACGGAACTGAGAACCCAACACAGCTTGAATCGTTGCCGCATTGATGACTACAGATTCGGTATAAGGTGTACGCACTTCAGTTTGTGTACCTGTTGCAGGATCTGCAACATAACTAATTTTTTGTTTGTTCTCGATGAACAAAACTGCCATTCGTTTGCCTACAGCATTACGAGTAGCTTCAGACATCAACTTACCGCCCGCAGTGTCCAAAGTAATGTTTACTTCAGCACCACCTGTATCTTGGCTAAAGCCTGATGACGCGTTTTGTACACGTTCACCCGTTAAGATACGGTTACGGTTAAGCAATAATTGACGACCACTGTCCAAAGATTCATAAGCAAAAGCTTCGGTACCCGGCGGTAATGAGCCTTTGGCTTGACCTGTGTATGGATCGATGTATTGATCATTTAAATCAGAAACTAAGCGGAACTCAAGGTTTGCAGTACGACCAAGTACACGTTTTGCTTCAGCAGTATCTTGTACACCCGGTAATTCAACCACAATACGGTTGCTACCTTGGGTTTGCACCAATGCTTCCGCTACACCTAACTCGTTAATACGGTTACGTAAAGTCGTTAAGTTTTGGTTAACAGCATAAGACTGAATTTCTTGTTTACGTGTATCTGTGTAGCTTAGACGAAGAGTCGAACCTTCAGTTGTTGCAACCGCTTGTTGAGTATATTCATTGCCGTTACGACGAAGGAAATCCATAGCTGTAGAACGGTCATCATTATTTGCAAATTGCATCGTAATGGTGTTGTTGTTCAAAGATAAGCTATTGAATTTTAATTTATTGTTACGAAGTTGGCGACGTAAGTCAGCCGCGGACGTTTCCATACGTTGTGAAATGGCTTTGTCCATATCCACTTCAAGTAGGAAATGTACACCACCACGTAAATCCAGACCCAGCTTCATTGGTTTAGCACCAATTTTTTGTAGCCATTCTGGGGTAGTAGGCGCAAGGTTTAATGCGACGACATAATTTTCACCGAGCCCACGACGCAGTGCTTCTTTCGCTTTTAATTGTTGTTCGCTCGAATCAACACGTAATAAAGCGGCATTATTGGTGAAGCTATTGTCATGGCTGGCAATATTTTCAGATTTTAAAATCTGCTCTGCTTTTTGTACGATGCTTTGGTCAATCTGGGTACCGGCTTTGGCACCTGAAATTTGAACAGCAGGTTCATCAGGATACAAACTTGGCAGGGCATATAATGTACTGATGACTAGTACCACTAGAATCAGTAGATATTTCCATGCTGGGTAACGCATTCGTTTTCTTCTTAAAATGAAAAAAGCCGTGCGGGTGCACGACTTATTTTTTGATTAAAGGTTATTTAGAGTGCCTTCAGGCAGAACTGAAATCACACTTGCGCGTTGTACTTTTACTTCTACGCCACGGTTCAGTTCAACAACTGCAAAATCACCTTCGATTTTTGTGATTTTACCCATTAAACCGCCCGCAAAAACAACTTCACTACCAACACCTAGGCTTTCAATTAGTGCACGATGTTCTTTTGCACGTTTTGATTGAGGGCGCCAGATCAAGAAGTAGAAGATTGCGACAAATACCGCAATCATCAACAGGTTTGCCATCATGCTTGGTTGCTGTGCAGCTTCACCTGCCGCGTGAGCAGTAGAAATAAAAAGGCTCATTTCATTTTCCTAAACTAAAAAAACTGGTTATCAATACTTTGATAAATAAATTGGACTTGTTCAGCAATTTACCTTGTCTTTTTCTTCAGCGCAAATGCTGAAAGAATTAATCTTGAGGACAAGGTGGCACTTCCATGCCGCGACGACGATAAAAGTCTTCAACAAACTCATCAAAAGTGCCATGATCGAGAGCATCACGCATCGCTTCAGTCAGACGTAGGTAATAACGTAAGTTATGAATAGTACCGAGCATCGAACCGAGCATTTCGCCGCATTTCTCAAGATGGAAGAGATAAGATTTGGTGAAATTTGTACAGGTATAGCAGTCGCAATGTGGGTCAAGCGGACTTTGATCATGACGATATTTGGCATTGCGAATACGCACTAAACCATCAGTCACAAAATAATGACCATTACGTGCGTTTCGTGTTGGCATCACACAGTCAAACATATCGACACCGCGACGAACTGCTTCTACGATATCTTCTGGTTTACCGACACCCATCAAGTAACGTGGTTTATCCGCAGGCATTTTCTCTGGAAGATAATCTAATACTTTGATCATTTCTTCTTTAGGTTCGCCAACAGACAAGCCACCAATGGCATAACCATCAAAATCAATTTCTTTCAGACCATTTAAAGATTCATCACGTAAATCTTCATACATGCCGCCTTGGATAATACCAAATAGTGCATTACGGTTTTTCAGCACGTCATGATGTTGAGTCTTACAACGTTTCGCCCAACGCAATGAAAGCTGCAGTGATTTTTGCGCTTCTTCATGTGTCGCAGGATAAGGCGTACATTCATCAAAAATCATCACGATGTCTGAATTCAGTGTGTGCTGAATATCCATCGAAATTTCAGGAGATAAAAAGACTTTAGAGCCATCAATCGGAGAGCGGAAAGTCACGCCCTCTTCTTTAATTTTGCGCATAGCGCCAAGACTGAAGACTTGGAAACCGCCTGAATCTGTCAAAATCGGGTTATTCCATTTCATGAATTGGTGTAAACCACCATGTTCACGAATGACATCTAGGCCTGGGCGAAGATATAAATGGAAGGTATTGCCCAAAATAACTTGGGATTTAATTTCTTTAATGTCACGTGGGAGCATGCCTTTTACAGTACCGTAAGTACCGACAGGCATGAACATAGGTGTTTCAACAACACCATGTTCAAGGGTTAAACGGCCGCGACGAGCACGGCCCGATTGCGCCAATTTTTCAAACTTCATACAAGGTCCAGATCAAGGCGAAAAAACAGTTCGCTGATGGTAAGAGTGCTAAAAGTGCTCTATTTTCCTTGATTCTGCGGTTAAACGCTAGCTTTGTCGGGTGTTAAGTCTGTAAATTTATAGATCGCTTCTTGTGACAAGGCTTCATCTGAACTCTTGGCATTAAAATAGAACTGGTTAATTCGCTGCAAAATTTCTTCTTTTTCCATCGCAAATGTACCTTTCGGGTCCGATGTCATGGCCACGATACTGTCAATAAGCTTTTGAATATAAGGATTCGTGGTTGCATAGCTTTTTTCTAAGCTTAAAAGATAGACTTCATTGGCTACATGTAAATAGTTAAAAGGTTGTATTTCAACGATTTGAGCCAAATCAATCAGCAGGTCTTTATCATACTGAGACAGCTTCATACGTTTAGGTAAGTTGTCGAGTTTGAGCGGTTGTTTGGATTTGAGAAAATCGTCAAGTTGTGTACTTGGTATATTTAAAACCTGAGCTGAATAAATCTCTATTTCGGGCTGTGTCGGCACCGTGATAAAAAACAGAATATTGTCCAATTCAATGCCGTAGGACTGAGCCAAGTCGACTTTTGTTTGTTGTATGGCATTGAGCAAGATTGAAAGATGGTTAGTTGACTCAGACTTCATTGAGCTTTCGATCGAAGATGGATCAAGGTTTAAATAGCTCACTTCATTTACAGATGTTAGTTTAAACTGTGCCAAGTCTTGACTTAAAGACGGTAGGCTACGATAGCGCCATTTCGACACATTCCATCGATCATGCGCTGCAAGATATTGAGCAGAATCTTCATCTTCGGCAAAAATACTACGCTGCGTAGAGACAGCGATATAATCCATGGATAAATAGGAATTGAAGACCAACGTACATGCGTAAATATGGTCGTCCTGGTGCTGTTCATAGAGTTTGAAAAACGCCTGAATCAGCACATTTTTTAGTGCATTAATTTGATTGTGCATATTTTATTTTTCTTTCTAGTTTTGGAGGTGCTTGATCACCTCATCATTATTTTTTTACTTTGGTACGTTAAAGCCCGAACTTAAAAGTTCGGACGATAATCAAAATTTTGGCTGGCAGCTTGATCGCGGAAAGGGCGAACCGCTTTTTTACTCAGCAATAGCGTATTAATAATATTGTTTGGAAACACTTGAATGTGGTTGTTGAACAACTCGACGTTGCGGTTAAAAATGGTAATCGCCGCACCGACATTTTCGTTTTGTTCTTCAATTTCATTCATCATTTTCAGATAAATTTCATTGGCTTTGAGCTCAGGATAGTTTTCAACCACAACATTCAGGCTGCGCATCAGATCTTGATTTAAGGCTTCAATACGCTGTAATTGGCTGACATCGGTACTATTGACGTTCAAATTCATAATGTTTTGACGGAGTTCAGTGACTTTTGCCAAAGTCCCTTGTTCAAAATTGGAATATTGCTCAACCAAAGGCTGTAATCCATCTAAAATTTTGATTTTTTGACGTTCATAGCTAGCTACATCTGACCATGCACGAATGGTTGCATTGTGATGTCGGACAATGTTGTTGCGAATCATGATTGCACCAATCACCAATGCAATGATGATTAAAACAAAGATCAAAAGCCCCATAAAATTTTATCCTCAAGATAAAAGGTCGTAATTTAAAACATTATTGAATGAAATCTATTTTAAAAACTGCGTTAAGTCGTTTTTCAAATTTTCTAAAGCATTTAATTTAAAGGTTCTGAGATGTCCACGCAATGCAGAAACATCCTGAATTCGTTTTGCTTTACTACTGACTTTAAATAAATCTGTAGAGCCAAGATAGCACATTATTCGGTGGCTCGGATGAAATAGCAGATCACCTTCACGGTTTTGAAAAAAATCCGCCAGTCGGAGGACAAAGCCCGGGCTGAGCAATTTAGCGATTTCCATTTGGTTCTCGCCATAAAACTTTAATTTTTGATTGGTTTGAATATCGCTGCTGTGCCAAGGAAAACTATAGGGATAGCCAAAGTTTTTGCCTGTTGCAGATACGGCTAGTCCATGGATGCCAATATCAAAAACAAATACGCCCCACAGGTCTTTATGAATTTCTTTAACCGTGACTTCATCACCGTCTTTGTCACGTACTTTCAGTTCATTCACATAGTGATAATGAAAGACCATGACCTGATGCTGTTGCTGATTTTCATCTTCCCAAACGGTGCTTGCAAAGGTCTGAATATCATTCGAAAGGCTGCCTTGCTTAAACACAGGGAACATACGTTTAAGATTGCCAATAAACTGTAGATTATTCAGCGGCATCGAAATGTATTCAGGCTGTCGGTTAAAGGCCAGTTGGTATTTTTTTGCAATGCATTCGGTTTCTAAAAATGCAATTACATCTTCGATCGGATCATCTTTTTCATAGCTGATATACGCCCAAAACACCATGACCAATCCCGCAGCAAAGCAAAGCTGTGCCCAGCCATGATCGGGCTGAATTACAATAAACAGCATGAAGCCGATACCCAGTGCGGCTAAAGCCAGCGGCAGTAAATTTTCAAATTTGAGCGTAATGGGCGCGTTCCAAGGGTGCAACCCATCGAGGAGCTCTTGGTGTGTTTTTGCGTTTCGGCCTATATCCCATAGCCGAGCAATATTCTGAAAAACAACTTCATTCTTTTTGCGACGAATATGGATGGAATGCTTTACAGAATCTATCGGCATAGGGATGATTTCAGCGTTCGATTATTTGTGGTTAATGTTATCAATTAACATCGCATCGCCATAACTAAAGAAGCGATATTGGCTGTCGACGGCATGGTGATAGGCATTCAAAATATTGTCTCGATTAGACAGCGCTGAAACTAACATGAGCAGGGTAGACTCAGGTAAATGGAAGTTGGTAATTAAACGATCGACCACTTTGAACTCATAACCTGGGTAGATAAAGATTTGTGTATCACCAGTCCAACCCTTGAGTTCGCCGCCATTGGCTTGAGCAGCACTTTCAGTCGCACGAGTCGCGGTGGTGCCAACAGCAATGACTTTATTGCCACGTGCTTTTGTTTCACGGATTAAAGCCATAGATTCTTCTGATACGTCACACCACTCACTGTGCATGATGTGATTTTCAATGTCATTGGTACGTACGGGTAAGAATGTACCTGCACCCACATGCAAGGTAACAAAGGTTTTATTTACACCTTTGTCCGCCAATTTTTTGAGTAGCGCTTCATCAAAATGTAAGCTTGCTGTTGGTGCTGCAACTGAAGCCAATTTGGTCGGATCGTTAAAAACAGTTTGGTAACGTTCGGTATCAATCGCTTCTGCTTCACGGTTAAAGTAAGGCGGAATCGGTAATGCGCCGTATAAATCTAAAACTTGTAAAATAGGCTGTGAAAATTCCACAACAAATAAGTTTTCATGACGGCCTTGAACGGTCACTTTAACTTCGTCTGGACCAATAAATAATTCCGCACCTTCTTTAGGCGTATTGCTGGCTTTAATGTGGCAATGTGCGGTTTTTGGATCAAGAATACGTTCAACCAAGACTTCAACTGCACCGCCTGTAGCGCGTTTGCCTTTCAAGCGGGCTTTCATCACTTTGGTATCGTTCAGTACCAATAAGTCACCTTCATTGAGTAAGTCTAAAATGTCAGTGAAATGATGGTCGTGATATTCGCCATTGAGGTCGAGATGGAGCAGGCGTGATGCACTACGTGTTTCAAGCGGATAGCGGGCAATGAGTTCGTCGGGGAGATTGAAGTTAAAGTCAGAAAGTTGCATGTTAAGAAATCTGAAAAGGGGATAATGAAATTTGGCTTAGTATAAGCTTTTTTGGGTTTTAACGCTGAAATTGATGGATTATCCATCTAAAAATTCTTATACGGTTTATTTTTAATCAAATGAGAACATCATGCGTTGACAAGTTTTTGAAACAGTTTATTATACGTTTCAACACCTTCCCGAGGTGGTGAAATTGGTAGACGCGGTGGATTCAAAATCCACTATCAGAGATGATGTGTCGGTTCGAGTCCGACCCTCGGGACCAAAATTCTAAAAGACCCCAAGCTTATTAAGACTTGGGGTTTTTTATTGCCTGAAGGAAATCAATGATTTACGTGCACTTTGCGTGATATTTCATGCTTTTACATAGTGCCTTTTTAGTACCTTTTTGTGCTCTTGCCTTCAATAATAAACATCCATATAAACATCCAGAATACAAAGCTGGATGTCTAAAAGTATGGCGCGGTTAGTTAAGCCTTTAACTGTGACTCAAATTGAGTCTTCTCAACCCAATTCCAAAGACTATACATTATGCGATGGTGATGGTTTGTACCTTCGGATAAGGAAGTCTGGGACAAAGACGTGGATTTTCCAATACAAGAATAAGCAGGGATCTCGTGTAGTTGTTACGATTGGAAATTATCCTCAATGTAAATTAGCTTTTGCTCGTGAAAAAAGACGAGAGTATTTGACTCTTCAAGCTGAAGGCATTGATCCGAAGGAGTACTTGGAAAAGCTAGAGAGCACTCAAAGCAGAAACTACTCGCTAGAAAGCATCACTAGAACTTGGCTTGATTTGTATGCTGTTAAGAAGCCTTTAGATGAAGAAACCAAGAAAAAGAGATTGAGAAAATTTGAGAACCATCTATTTCCTCATATTGGTAATTTTCAGATTGAAGATGTTAAGCCAAAAGATCTTCGTATTACCTTAAACAAAATCTATGAGACCAGTGCTGATAATGCTCAGAGAATAAGGGCTGATCTAGTACTTATCTTTAGTTATGCTGTTCAGTATGGATACATTGAAGTAAACCATGCACGAGAAATGGAGAGCCTCGATCTTACTGCACCTAAAAATCACAGACCAGCTTTACCTCTTCTTCGTCTCCCTGAGCTACTAGCACGAATCAAAGCTGACTCAGGTGATGAAATGACAAAGCTTTGTTTGGAGTTAAGTTTACATATCTTCATACGTTCATCCGAACTAAGATTTGCAAGATGGGATGAAATCGATTTTAAGAAGAAGCAATGGATAATTCCTGCGAAGCGAAACCATGTCAATGGAGTTAAGCATTCTGATAGGGGAGCTAAAATGAGAGAACCTCATATTGTGCCACTTTCCGAACAGGCTTTAAGTTTATTGGTTAAAGTGAAGGAATTGAGTAGTAGTTCGGAGTTGGTTTTTCCAAGCTCATTTAAGAAAACGACATTCATCTGTGAAAACACCTTTAATACTGCCTTACGACGTATGGGCTACGATACACAAAAAGAGGTTTGCTTTCATGGCTTCAGAGCTATGGCTCGTTCGGCATTAGGTGAATGTGGGTTGTTCCAAAGAGATGCGATTGAAAAGCAGATGAGCCATCAAGAACGCAATGATGTGGTTGGTGCATATACACACGTTGCTGAGTATATGTTGGAACGAAAAAGGATGATGGATTGGTGGAGCCGATATCTACAGGATATTGCAGTTAAAGGATTCGTTTCACCTTATAGCTATGCTAATCCTGAAGTTATCCCATTTGTGCGAAATATTGCATGAGCCACGTTTATGGATAATTCAATAGAGTATTGAAGTTTATCCTTTATTAAATTACATTTACTTAGGAGAGCCTGAGCGGTTGCCGCCGCCCAGACCATTAACTTGTAAGCTGATTGCGAAATCAATACTAGGATAATGATAACGATGATTGCTAGAACACGCATCGTAAACCTCCAAGGTCAATTGGTAACATTGCAGTGTTACATTCATGATTGAACCAAGCATTAAAAAAGCCCCTTTAAGAAGGGGCTTTTTTAATGCACTAAGAAAATGAAACTATACTGTTGCTAATGCTTTGATCTTCTCAATTGGAATATCATTTAAGTATGACTTTTCCTTTAATGCATTCTGAAGAGCAGTAGCAAAATATTCTTGCTTGGTTTTACCTGTAAGTCTGCAAATGATCTCTAACATTCGATGATCTTCAGGTGAAACAATAAATGTAGATTTCGCAGGCTTTGCTCTTAATGGGGTATTACTTGCAATGATTTCCATAGAGGCAGCAATAGTTGCTCGTATTATTTCATCTTCGTTACTTTGTATCATTTAATCAACTTCCTTGTTGATAAATAGTGGAGTCAATATTTTATAGGTATATTGAGACTCATACCAAATTTAGTAATCAGAATAATGGGTCAAAGCTTTGAAGGTTAGGAAACTGTATGTGATTATTGCTGTCAAACGTTAGTTGGAATTTAGGGGCGAAAGTGCGTTTATAGTTATTCAAACAACACTTGCAAATTTCCACTGCTGGGTAGTCCTTGCTTATTGTGTAATCTTCTAGTTTAACAACTTTGTTATTGGTGAGATTGCATGCAGTGTTTTGACCAAACCAAAGGTGTGCTAGACCTCCTACTTTATGGAGGATCAGTGGTGGATAGTCGCCACTGATAGGAATCCAGTTGTCTAATATTGTATGTCCGTTTCTCTCGTATTCCTTAGCCTGACTCAGAGCTTGGGCTAGATTCAGATATTGCTTATTTTCTTTGAAGTATCCAGAGGCTTCTTTGACTAAAAGACCAAATTTATTACCTATTGGAATTACATCAATTTGAGATAAGCAGTGAAGAAGTGTTGCCTCTCTTTTTGTGGGTTCTATTGGATTCATTGTCAGCTTTGATGCTGAGTTAAGCTCGTTGAGGTGTGCGTCAATAGCTTCTATGAGAATACTGTTAGGCGGTTTGCCAGTGTGTTGGGATAAATGTGTTAGAGCTAGTTGGTAGGCTAATGGGAGCTCATATTGCTGCGTTGGTATCGGTAGAGTTGGCATAATTCGGACTCGAAATTTGTATGAATCAAACTATGGCATAGTTTTTATGTGTTTTGCAAATATTCTTTTAAAACAATGATTTAGTGCGTACGCACTTGCGTAAGTACGTACTTGCGTACGCATTTATTAAGGTGTTGTAATTGTTTAGAATAATGATATTTAAACATTATATGGCTGAGGCTTATTTGAAAGAGGGGGAAGGTTGGATGAGTGCTTGGTCTATGTTGTTGGGTTCAGTGTTTGGCACCTCCGGTGCCTTATGCGACTTTCATTAAAGTTGATAAGAATAGTAATGAGAGTTTTCCTTGTAAAACCAGCATAGCCTATCAATCGCTCTATCAAGTCTGTTCATGTGGGAGTGAATAATCTCTAGTGCGATTGATAGGCTGTCCTAAAGTTCAGTACTTCAGATTAGTTGAGAAACAGATTGTCTCGATGCCATTGTAAATATTCATTATGGCGAGGATCAGTATGAAAGCTGTTTGTAGGCTTTTTTAGGGAAGTGAGGAAATTTTTGTTTGAATGTTCATGCTTTATTCAATTCATAAAAAAAGCGGGTGAATTTCTTCACCCGCTTTCTCTGCTTATACTGTAACCCAAAGTTTACCTGTAGATAAGCCTTGGCTCGAAACGTACAGATAAGCACACCAACTGAAAAGGATAAGCTAAAGTAAAGTCATTTTGTAGGAGATGCAATAGCTAGCTCAATAAAATAATGCATTTTTTCAAACCATTAATTACAAGTAGTGGCGTAGCCTGAATTTACACAAGTATGAAGATTGCCATTTGAATCGCGAACTACTGATGAGTTTCCATAATTCGTTGAGCTATAGCCTCTGTTATTGTAACCAGTACCATAAGTGTTATTGCCATAAGTATTATAGCTAGAGCCTTGATTGTTAGGGCTTGAGCCATAAGTGCTATTATTGTTAGTACGATAGCTAGAACCATTGCTACTCGTTGTATTGTTACCATAGTTGTTGTAGGTTGTAGTTTGATAGCCACCTGAATTGGATGTACTTGAGTTGGAGACGTATGTTGAAGAATCTGAAACATACGTTGATGAATCAAGACTACCGCCCGGATAAGCTAAGGTAAGTGTTGGAATACTTGTAGCCAAAACAAAAATTAACTTTTTCATATATACCCCCTAGTTTTTGAAGGCTTTATAATATGTGAATAATCAAGCATTTTTTTAATGGTTAGGCTATGGTCGAGTGTTAACAGGACACATTTTGACTAGGTGTAACTTATGGTTTTAGTTTTTAGCCAAAAGTTTTGAGAAAATTACTCATCTTAGTACGAGGGTAGGGTTCTTACATTTGAACACCCTATACCCCCATCTACCCCCCCCATACCTCTATTCAGAAAAGGATTCTTTAGGGTAGAAAACACAAGATGAATTGTTTTGGTTGATGTCCTATCTTTGACTTGTTTAACACAAGGTTGGACAGTCCACCTGCCACCCCCTTTACATATTAGGAAAGCCAATGTTAGACACATTGTTATGAATAGGTCTCAGTGTGATACCAATTATTGCTCTAACTATCTCAGGCTGAGACAGTTAGCAGTCATAAGATATCAATGTGAGACACTTGAGATGAGTAACTGCACAATCCAAAGCAATATCGGTTTATTTAACAACGAGCAGTTGATCCCATTGGAAGTAGTTCTGGGTCAGTCTATCGCGTGCCATATTCCATGTTCTATTAGGTAGCATACTTGCTCCAAGGCCCAGCTTCTTCTTCCCATATTTTGTATGAATGGCTTCGAGAGAATCCATCAAGCTATCACTTAATGCAATGGTTTTCATATCAGTGAAGATATCAAAGGAGTGGCTGCTCTTAGGCTCTAAGCATGTAAGGATAACGCCACACTTCTTGTATGCAATATCTTTGGTAAACAGTCCATCTATCATTGCAGTGGCAAGCTTAGAAAGCACTAAGACGTTATCTGTTGGTTCAGGTAATGGAAGTGATAAAGACTTATTGTAGAAGGGTTTTGATGTATCGAATGGATTAGATTGAACGAAACCAATTAGACAGCCACATAACAATCCGTCATCTCTTAAACGATGTACTGCATCTTGAACATAAAAGGTCATCGCTTCTTTAAGATCATCAATGTGATATACACGTTGTCCAAAGGAACGACTAGCTATGATCTGTTTCTTTGCTTCAGGTGTATGCTCCAATTCAATGCATGATAAGCCATGCAATTCTAGAATTGTTCTGTGCATTACTATTGAAAATTGGTCTTTGATCATAAGCGGGGAAGCCATAACAAAATCAAGTACAGAGTGAATGCCTAAGCCATTCAGCTTCTTTGTATGCTTTCTACCAACTCCCCAAATTTCACTTACATCAATGCGGCTGTAAAGAGCTTCAGTAGAGCAAGGGTCCATTGAAACCAGATTACATACACCATTAAGGTAAGCATTTTTCTTAGCAATATGGTTGGCTATCTTGGCTTCTGTTTTGGAGCGGCCTATACCAATGCAAGCCGGTAAACCAAGCCATTTAAGTAAACGTTGTAGAATTTGTAAGGCATACTCTGTTAGGTCATAGTTTGCAGCATAAGCTGTGAGATCGAGAAAGCATTCATCAATGGAGTAGATCTCTTGTTCTTGCGGTGTAACAAAATCAGAGAGTATCTTCATAAACCTGCGCGACATCTCTGCATAAAGTGCATAGTTGCTTGATAGCACTACGACTTGGTGCTTCTCTACGATGTCCTTAATTTGAAAGAGTGGGACACCCATTTTGATGCCTAAATCTTTAGCTTCTTGAGAACGTGCAACAGCACAACCATCATTGTTTGATAAGACAATAACAGGTCTTCCATTCAAGCTAGGTCTAAAGACTCTTTCACAACTGACATAGCAGTTATTGATGTCTACTAAAGCATAGATTCGATGTTTACGATTCATGTGATGAAACCAAAATGAAAAGGTTCTGTATTACTTATGCTTTTTGAATGACTTTAATACGAAGGTAACAACTCCCCACACAACTACTTCCTGCCCATCATGAAAATGGATGTTTGGATAATCTGGATTTTCAGCTTTAAGCCAACGGTTTTTGCCTTCTTCGATCATTAGCCGTTTGACAGTAAATTCATTATCAATCCATACGACTACGATGTCTTCGTGTTTGGCTTCTAAGCTACGATCAACTACAAGTTCATCATTAATGTCGATGCCAGCACCTAGCATTGATTGCGAGGAAACAGTTACGACGAATGTTGCTGCCTCATTTTTGATGAGGTGCTCATTCATATCGAGCGTTTGTTCAATATAGTCTTGAGCAGGGGAAGGAAAGCCAGCAGAAACTTTTTCAGAAGCGAGCGGAATTCGCATAAATGTAGTTGGGTCAACCTGAGTAATGGATGCTACATCGTTAAAGATAGGTTTCTTGTTTTCAGCGAGGAAATGCTTTATTTCAATAACTTTAGATTCGGGTACTCGGATGACTTTAGTTGGTTCTTCATATAAAGCTTTGCGCCCTGATCCTTGTCGACTGCCACCATGATTACTAGTCATAAGACCCTCACTTGAAAAAGTTACGAAATCAAATGGTAGGGGATATTAGATAGACATTTCAATATGGATCTGATGAGTGGTGCTCACCTAGGCATGTGAGAGGAGGTGAATTCTTTAGGATTCATGGGCTTAAAAAATTGTGGAGCATCTTCAAAATTACAGTGAAGCCAGTCATCTCTAAGTTCATTTGGTATAACGATGATCGAGCGTTTTTCATCTTCTGGTTTATGGAAATGAGACATCAATGAGTGCTCTTCTGCATTGATGGTAAGCATGGACATGGAGCGTACCTGTTGCCCATTTAGGAGGATATTTTCATATATGGCTGCGACCATAAAAGGTAATCCATCATCTCTGTATATGCCCCATCTTTGGGCTTTGCCATTGACATATTTAGGTTCATAAATTGTTTGAACTGGGATGAGTGCGAACTGACTTCGATACCAAGCATTCCTGAAACTTGGCTTTTCATGAACTGTCTCAGTACGAGCATTGTAAGTCATGCGACCTATTCTCATGTCCTTGGCCCACTTTGGTATCAATCCAAACTTAACGGATCTCCATTCGATTCCTTCTTTACCTGCAAAGATGAGAGGGCTATCACTTAACGGGTAGAGGTCATCACTGAAAACCAAATTCATAGGTTCAGGTAAGCTGAGTAGCTTGGCTTGAGCTGGTCTTATAGGGCGGAAATTAGCACACATGAAAACCCCCGTTTTGCTCATCAGAGGAGTGATTGGGTAAATGGAGTGTAATGCCGCACTCCGTGCGGTGGGAGTGAGTTTTTAGGCTCATTCATTTACCGATATAGGAGTTACCCAAATGGAAATTTCAACAACTACAACAATCACATTAACAGAAGCAGATATTTGTGAAGCTGTTAAACAATACATTCAATCTAATGGTTTTGAGCTGGAAGATAAAGATGTAGAGTTTGTAAGTGAGCTACCACAGGAAGTTATTGTTAAGGTAGATGAAGCAACAGCTAATCAAACCAAAATGAAACACATACAATCTCCAGTAAGCACCCAAGAGCAGGCAGTAGATTGTTCGATGGCTGAAGATCTATTCACACCGTCATCAACTGACAGTAAAGAGGTGGTTTGTCAAAAACCGAGAGGATGGAATCCATTTCGTGACGACTCTCAAGGTGACAATGATCAGGTCATATCACATGCTAAACAATCTAATGGGGGAGTAATTGAGAAAGGGACAATCGCTAGTAATTTAGTTCATGAAAACATAATGAAAAGGAATCAGTTGTTCAAATAACTTGGGCTCGTTGTATCAGCACAGAATATATTGAGGTGGTTACAAGATAGGATAAACGTAAGCGTCCGCTGAACACACCTTATGAATTCATCCTATAAGCCTTAATTTAGTCCCCACTTAGAAACAAGTGGGGACTTAAATTTATGACTACAAATCATCAGACATCCATCGCATCTCTTGCGAA